>NZ_JBIVUV010000015.1:0-252551 GCF_044768525.1 Streptomyces sp. NPDC091287 | reverse complement strand
TTTCCGGCGAGTCCGACTTTACCAGACTCTCTTTCGTTCCGTTTCCGGTCCGAATTCGATTTCTGATGGCCTGCGGAGCGGCCTTGCCTTTCGGCGGATCCGACTTTATCAGAGATTCTGAGTCGGAATTCCCGCCCCCTCCGGTGGTTCTCCAGGCGCACGAGTGCGCGCGGTGCTTCCCGTTCAGGCGGAGACGTAAACGTACTGGAGCGGGGCTCCCCGATGCAAATCGAGGGCCCCGCTCCAGGTCAGGCAGTCGTGAGGGGTCAGACCTCGACGACCACCGGAAGGATCATCGGGCGTCGGCGGTAGGTGTCGGAGACCCACTTGCCGACGACCCGGCGGACCATCTGCTGGAGCTGGTGGGGCTCCATCACGCCGTCCTGCGCCGACTTGTCCAGGGCTTCCTGGATCTTCGGCGTGACGGCCACGAACGCTCCGTCGTCGATGCCGGAGCCCCGGGCCTGGATGTGGGGACCGCCCACGATCTTGCCGGAGGAGCTGTCGACCACGATGAACACCGAGATGATGCCCTCGTCGCCGAGGATGCGACGGTCCTTGAGCGAGGTCTCGGTGACGTCGCCGACGGAGAGGCCGTCGACGTACACGTAACCGGCCTGGACCTTGCCGACGATCTTGGCCTTGCCGTCGATCAGGTCGACGACAACCCCGTCCTCGGCGATGACGATGTGGTCCTTGGGCACGCCCGTGAGGGCTCCCAGCTCGGCGTTGGCCCGCAGGTGGCGCCATTCGCCGTGGACCGGCATCAGATTCTTCGGCTTGCAGATGTTGTAGAAGTACAGCAGCTCGCCGGCCGAGGCGTGGCCCGAGACGTGGACCTTGGCGTTGCCCTTGTGGACGACGTTGGCGCCCCAGCGGGTCAGGCCGTTGATCACGCGGTAGACCGCGTTCTCGTTGCCGGGGATGAGAGACGACGCCAGGATCACCGTGTCGCCGGGAACGATCCGGATCTGGTGGTCGCGGTTGGCCATCCGGGAGAGGGCGGCCATCGGCTCACCCTGCGAACCCGTGCAGACCAGCACGACCTCGTCGTCCGGGAGGTCGTCGAGGGTCTTGACGTCGACGACCAGTCCGGCGGGAACCTTCAGATAGCCCAGGTCGCGGGCGATGCCCATGTTGCGGACCATCGAGCGGCCGACGAAGGCGACCCTGCGGCCGTACTCGTGTGCGGCGTCCAGGATCTGCTGGATGCGGTGCACATGGCTGGCGAAGCTCGCCACGATGATGCGCTTCTGGGCGTTCGCGAAGACCGTGCGCAGGACGTTGGAGATGTCCCGCTCCGGCGGCACAAAGCCGGGAACCTCGGCGTTCGTGGAGTCGGAGAGGAGGAGGTCGATGCCTTCCTCGCTCAGCCGGGCGAACGCGTGCAGGTCGGTGAGACGGCCGTCCAGCGGAAGCTGGTCCATCTTGAAGTCACCGGTGGCCACGGCCATGCCCGCAGGGGTGCGGATGGCGACGGCGAGAGCGTCCGGGATCGAGTGGTTGACCGCGATGAACTCGCAGTCGAAGACGCCGATGCGCTCGCGCTGGCCCTCGGTGACCTCAAGGGTGTACGGGCGGATCCGGTGTTCCTGGAGCTTCGCCTCGATGAGCGCGAGGGTCAGCTTCGAGCCGATGAGGGGGATGTCCGGCTTCAGGCGCAGCAGGTACGGGACACCACCGATGTGGTCCTCGTGGCCGTGCGTGAGGACGATGCCCTCGATGTCGTCCAGGCGGTCCCGGATCGTGGTGAAGTCCGGAAGGATCAGGTCGATGCCCGGCTGCTCCTCCTCGGGGAAGAGGACGCCGCAGTCGACGATGAGCAGGCGGCCGCCGTACTCGAAGACCGTCATGTTGCGGCCGATCTCGCCCAGGCCGCCGAGCGGGGTGACCCGCAGGGCGCCCTTCGGGAGCTTCGGCGGGGTACCGAGTTCAGGATGCGGATGACTCAAAAGACTCTCCTTACCACGCACGCCACGTACCGCTGAGGCACGTGGCGCGCATGTCATTCGTGCACTTGCTGTTGTCTTGGGGTGGTGCTCGATGCGAGTCGCCTCGCGTGTTCAGTTGTGAAGTCCGTGTTCAAAGAAGTCGTTGTCTAGAGCTGTACCCCGCCGGCGGCGAGATCGATCTTGAGCTGGGCCGTCTCCTGGGCGCTGAGCTCCACCAGCGGCAGGCGCAGCGGTCCGGCCGGGAGTCCCTGGAGGGTCAGGGCGGCCTTCGTGGTGATGACGCCCTGGGTGCGGAACATCCCGGTGAAGACCGGGAGCAGCTTCTGGTGGATCTCGGTGGCCTTCTGGACGTCGCCGCTCACGTACGCGTCGATCAGGGCCCGCAGCTCGGGGGTGACCACGTGGCCGACCACGGAGACGAAGCCGACCGCGCCGACCGAGAGGAGCGGCAGGTTGAGCATGTCGTCGCCGGAGTACCAGGCGAGTCCCGATTCGGCGATGGCCCAGCTGGAGCGGCCCAGGTCGCCCTTGGCGTCCTTGTTCGCGACGATCCGCGGGTGGTCGGCCAGCCGGACGAGTGTCTCCGTGTCGATCGGCACCCCGCTGCGGCCGGGGATGTCGTACAGCATCACGGGCAGGCCGGTGGAGTCGGCGATGGCCGTGAAGTGCCGGAGCAGGCCCTCCTGCGGCGGCTTGTTGTAGTACGGCGTCACGGCGAGCAGCCCGTGGGCGCCGGTGCGCTCGGCCGTCCGGGCGAGCTCGACGCTGTGCCGGGTGTCGTTGGTGCCGATGCCGGCGACGACATGCGCTCGGTCGCCGACCGCCTCGAGCACCGCTCGTACGAGCTGGTCCTTCTCCGTGTCACTGGTGGTCGGGGACTCACCGGTGGTGCCGTTGACGATCAGGCCGTCATTGCCTGCGTCCACCAGGTGGGCGGCGAGCCGCTGGGCGCCGTCGAGGTCGAGAGCGCCGTCCGCCGTGAAGGGCGTGACCATAGCGGTGAGGACCCGCCCGAAGGGGGTCTGCGGAGTGGAGATCGGAGCCATGGGTAACACGCTACTCGCTGCTCAGCGCGCGGGGTCCCCTCGGGGGGACGGGGAAGAGGAGCCCGGCACTGCCTGCTCGGGGGTTCAAGCAGTGCCGGGTCCGTTTGATCAGCCTAGATGAACTTCTCGAAACGCCGCAATACGGACACCGCCTACGGGGCTACCCGTCCATTTTTGTTGAAGGCCGCATGAGTGAGCGGCATGAGCTGCTCCCAGTGGGCTTCCATCTGCTCGCCGACCATCTCGATCTCGCGCTGCGGGAAGGACGGAACCTTCGCCAGCTCGTGCTGGGTGCGCAGGCCGAGGAAGTGCATCAGGGAGCGCGCGTTGCAGGTGGCGTACATCGTGGAGAAGAGACCGACCGGCAGGACCGCGCGGGCGACCTCGCGGGCCACGCCCGCGGCCAGCATCTCCTGGTACGCCGCGTAGGAGGCCCGGTAGGACTCCTCCATGGCGCGGGTCGTCAGGTCGTACTGCTCCTCGGTGCCCTCGACGAACTCGTACTTGCCGGGGCGGCCCTGCTGGACGAGTTTGCGGGAGGTTCCGGGGACGTAGAAGACCGGGTCCAGCTCCCTGTAGCGGCCCGATTCCTCGTTGTACGACCAGCCGACGCGGTGCCGCATGAACTCGCGGAAGACGAAGATCGGGGCGCTGATGAAGAACGTCATCGAGTTGTGCTCGAACGGGCTGCCGTGCCGGTCCCGCATGAGGTAGTTGATGAGCCCCTTGGAGCGTTCGGGGTCCTTGGTGACCTCTTCGAGCGACTGCTCGCCGGCGGTGGAGACCCGGGCGGCGAACAGCACGTCCGCGTCGCGCGCGTCGCTCTTCACCAGCTCGACGGTGACGTCGCTGCGGAAGTGGGGCTTTGCGGGTTCGGGGGTGTCGGTCACCGACAGGGGTCCTTCCAATGGCGTCGCTCTGGCGGCGACCACTTTACGGGCCACTGGCACGCGTGCATGCGCCGACCTCGGGGCAGCCGTTCGTGGAGTTCCCCCAACAAGTACGGCGATTCGGGCACCGATCCGGTCTCTCGTACGTCTGACTCATTAGCAGCACCCGTCACTGAGATCAAGGAGAGTTTCCTCATGTTCCGCCGGCGTGAAGCCGTCCCGTTCTCGTTCGTCGCCGAGTCCGACCGATTCCGCAGTAATGTCACTCCCCCTCCCTCGACCCGCGCCACCGTTCCCGAACTTCTGGGGCGGTCCCTCGTCGGGCTCACCGTGGTAGCCGGTCTCGTGGGCTCGCTGCTGCTGGGGCTCCCCGCTCTCGACTCCGAACAGTCCCCCGCGCACGGCAAGCAGTCCGAGGCGTCTCAGGGCCGCTGACTCGTACGGACCCCCTGGGGTGGTCGGGCCGGTGGCACTCTCGGTAGCCTCACCGGGCACAGCAATCGAGCGTGCTTGTGAGTGAGGATGAGTCGTGCCCCTGCCCTTTCTGACGGCCGACCGCGCATTCGACGCGAGCGCGGAGGACGTCGCGCTGCCGTTCGACGACCATGACAGCTGGCGGCGGCCCTACCGCCCCGGCCCGTGGCGGGTCGCGGCGGCGGCCACCCTGTTGTTGCTGGCCTCGTTCGTTCTGCTCGCGGCCATGATCATCGGTGTGGCCGGAGCGCCTTCGGGCGCCACCGTGTGTCTGGCCGTGGCCGGTGCGCTGATCGCCGCCGCCCTGCGACTGCTGCGGGTCGGCGCTTGGGTCAGCCGCCACGGAGTGCGGCGCGTCGCGTTCTTCCGGACCACCACGGTGGCCTGGAGCGGCACGTCCGCGGTTCGTACGGTCCAGCAGCCCGTGAAGTGGATGGGTCTTCCCCGTACGGTCCAGGGCCAGGCGCTCGTCGTGGTCCGGCAGAGCGGTGAGGCGCTGCCGCCGCTGACCACCGACCACAACGCGGACTTCCTCGGGCGTGAGGAGGCGTTCGAGCGGGCCACGGACGCGGTGGAGGCCTGGGCGGATGAGTATCGGCTCGGGTGAGCCGTCGTCCGTCGGCTGTACGTGAGTGAGCCCGGGGCCCTTGGCGGGGTCTCGGGCTCACTCACGTACAGCGGGAAGGATGTCCTCAAGCGCCGGACGGGCTTGGTTGGTGTCCTCAAGCGCCGGACGGGCTGGAGGGTGCGGCCGGGCTTGGTGGTGCGGGGGCGTCGGACGCGCCGGAGGGTGCGGGCTCGTCCGGCGGGGCCGAAGCGGTCGCCGGGGTGGAGCGGTGCAGGGCGATGGCCCTCTGCATGGCCTTGCGGGCTCTCGGGGTGTCCCTCGCGTCCTGGTAGGCGACCGCCAGCCTGAACCAGGTGCGCCAGTCGTCCGGGGCGTCCTCCGTCTCCTCGCGGCGCTTCGTGAAGACGGCGTCAGCGGCGTCCCGGTCGATGCGGCCGGACGGCGTGCGGGCCAGGTCGTCGACGGGCAGGCCGCCCTCCGCGTCCAGCTCGGCTGCCAGGGCGTTGGCGCGGCGGACGAACTGGGTGTTCTTCCAGAGGAACCAGACGCCGATCACCGGCAGGATCAGCACGGCGACGCCGAACGTGACCGTGACCAGCGTGCCGTGCCGGATGAGCATCAGGCCGCGGCTGCCGACCAGGACGAAGTAGAAGACCAGGACGGCGGCCGTGACGATGTAGGTGATCTTTGCGCGCATGAGGGGCTCAGTCAGTTCAGGTCGAGGAAGTGTTCCAGGCCGAACGTGAGGCCGGGAGTGGTCACCACGCGGCGGACACCGAGCAGGATGCCCGGCATGAAGCTGCTGTGGTGGAGGGAGTCGTGGCGGATGGTGAGGGTCTCGCCCTCGCCGCCGAGGAGCACTTCCTGGTGGGCCAGCAGGCCGCGGAGCCGGATCGCGTGGACCGGGACGCCGTCGACGTCCGCGCCGCGCGCGCCGTCCAGGGCGGTGGCGGTGGCGTCCGGCTGGGGTGCGCTGCCCGCCTTGGCGCGGGCCGCCGCGATGAGCTGGGCGGTGCGGGTGGCGGTGCCGGACGGGGCGTCGACCTTGTTGGGGTGGTGCAGTTCGACGACTTCGACGGACTCGAAGTAGCGGGCGGCCTGTTCCGCGAACTTCATGGTCAGGACGGCGCCGATGGAGAAGTTCGGGGCGATCAGGACGCCCGTCCCCGGGGAGTTGTCCAGCCAGGTGGTCAGCTGCGCGAGCCGTTCGTCGGTCCAGCCCGTGGTGCCGACGACGGCGTGGATGCCGTGCCGGACGCAGAAGTCGAGGTTGCTCATCACCGACGCGGGGGTGGTGAGCTCGACGACGGCCTGGGCGCCGGTGTCGGCGAGGGTCTCCAGCTTGTCGCCCCGGCCCAGGGCCGCCACCAGCTCCAGGTCGTCGGCGGCCTCGATCGCGGTGACGGCCTCGGAGCCGATGCGGCCCTTCGCACCGAGAACGGCTACGCGCAGCTTGCTCATCTTGATTCCTTAAGGGATTAGGAGACCGCTTCGTGGAGGCGGTCCGCCTGCTTGTCCTTGAGCGGGCCGATGACCGAGAGCGAGGGGCGCTGGGTGAGGAGCTCGCCCGCCACCGCCCGTACGTCGTCGGGCGTGACCTCCGCGATGCGCGCGAGCATGTCGTCGACGGACATCTGCTCGCCCCAGCACAGCTCGCTCTTGCCGATACGGTTCATCAGCGCGCCGGTGTCCTCCAGGCCGAGGACGGTGGACCCGGAGAGCTGCCCGATGGCGCGGGCGACCTCGTCGTCGTCCAGGCCGTGCGTGGCGACCCGGTCCAGCTCGTCGCGGCAGATCTTCAGGACGTCGTGGACCTGGCTCGGGCGGCAGCCCGCGTACACGCCGAAGAGGCCGCAGTCGGCGAAGCCCGAGGTGTACGAGTACACGCTGTAGGCCAGGCCGCGCTTCTCCCGGACCTCCTGGAAGAGGCGGGAGCTCATGCCGCCGCCCAGGGCGGTGTTGAGGACGCCGAGGGCCCAGCGGCGCTCGTCGGTGCGGGCGAGGCCGGGCATGCCGAGGACCACATGGGCCTGCTCGGTCCTGCGGTTCAGCAGCTCGACCTTGCCGGCGGTGCGCAGGGTGCGGGAGCCCTCGCGGGGCGCCATGGGGACGGCGTCCGTACGGGAGAGGGCGCCGGCCTTCTCGAAGGCCCTACGGACCTGGCGTACGACCGTGGCGTGGTCGACGTTGCCGGCTGCGGCGACGACGAGGTGCGTGGGGTCGTAGTGCTTCTTGTAGAAGCGGGCGATCTGGCCGCGGTTCAGCGCGTTGATCGTGTCGACGGTGCCGAGGACGGGGCGGCCGAGGGGGGTGTCGCCGAGCATGGTGTGCGCGAACAGGTCGTGCACGCAGTCGCCCGGGTCGTCCTCGGTCATCGCGATCTCTTCGAGGATGACGCCGCGCTCGGCGTCGACGTCCTCGGGGGCGATCAGCGAGCCGGTCAGCATGTCGCAGACGACGTCGATGGCCAGCGGCAGGTCGGTGTCCAGGACCCGCGCGTAGTAGCAGGTGTACTCCTTCGCCGTGAAGGCGTTCATCTCGCCGCCGACCGCGTCGATCGCGGAGGAGATGTCGAGGGCGGTGCGCTTGGCGGTGCCCTTGAAGAGGAGGTGTTCGAGGTAGTGGGTCGCGCCGTTCAGGGTGGGCGTCTCGTCGCGGGAACCGACGTTGGCCCAGATGCCGAAGGTGGCGGACCGGACGGAGGGCAGGGTCTCGGTGACGATCCGCAGACCGCCGGGGAGGACGGTCCGGCGGACGGTGCCGATGCCGTCCTTGCCCTTGAGAAGCGTTTGGGTACGGGCGACGGCCCGCGCCTTGGAGGAGGCGCGGGCCGTCGTCGCGGAACTACGGGACGTCACTTGTCGGTGTCGTCCTTCGTCTCGTCCTCTTCACCCTCGACGACGGGGATGAGGGAGAGCTTGCCGCGGGAGTCGATCTCGGCGATCTCGACCTGGACCTTGGCGCCGACGGCGAGCACGTCCTCGACGTTCTCCACGCGCTTGCCACCGGCGAGCTTGCGGATCTGCGAGATGTGCAGCAGACCGTCCTTGCCCGGCATGAGCGAGACGAACGCACCGAAGGTGGTGGTCTTGACGACCGTACCCAGGTAGCGCTCGCCGACCTCCGGCATGGTCGGGTTGGCGATCGCGTTGATCGTGGCGCGGGCGGCCTCGGCCTGCGAACCCTGCTGGGCACCGATGTAGATGGTGCCGTCGTCCTCGATCGTGATGTCGGCGCCGGTGTCCTCCTGGATCTGGTTGATCATCTTGCCCTTCGGGCCGATGACCTCACCGATCTTGTCCACCGGGATCTTGACGGTGATGATCCGCGGGGCGTTCGGGGACATCTCGTCCGGGACGTCGATGGCCTCGTTCATGACGTCCAGGATGTGCAGACGCGCGTCACGGGCCTGCTTCAGCGCGGCGGCCAGGACCGAGGCGGGGATGCCGTCGAGCTTGGTGTCGAGCTGGAGCGCGGTCACGAACTGCTTCGTGCCGGCGACCTTGAAGTCCATGTCGCCGAAGGCGTCCTCCGCACCGAGGATGTCGGTGAGGGCGACGTAGTGGGTCTTGCCGTCGATCTCCTGCGAGATCAGACCCATGGCGATACCGGCGACGGCGGCCTTGAGGGGCACACCGGCGTTCAGCAGCGACATGGTGGAGGCGCAGACCGAGCCCATGGACGTCGAGCCGTTGGAGCCCAGCGCCTCGGAGACCTGGCGGATCGCGTAGGGGAACTCCTCGCGCGAGGGGAGAACCGGCACGATGGCGCGCTCGGCGAGCGCTCCGTGGCCGATCTCGCGGCGCTTGGGCGAGCCCACGCGACCGGTCTCGCCGACGGAGTACGGCGGGAAGTTGTAGTTGTGCATGTAGCGCTTGCGGGTCACCGGGGAGAGGGTGTCCAGCTGCTGCTCCATACGGAGCATGTTGAGGGTGGTGACGCCCAGGATCTGGGTCTCGCCACGCTCGAACAGCGCCGAGCCGTGCACGCGCGGGATGGCCTCGACCTCGGCGGCGAGCGTACGGATGTCCGTGACGCCACGGCCGTCGATGCGGACCTTGTCCTTGATGACGCGCTCGCGGACCAGCTTCTTGGTCAGCGAGCGGTACGCGGCGGAGATCTCCTTCTCGCGGCCCTCGAACGCCGGCAGAAGCTTCTCTGCGGCGATCTCCTTGACGCGGTCCAGCTCGGCCTCGCGGTCCTGCTTGCCGGCGATGGTGAGCGCCTGCGTCAGCTCGGAGGTGACGGCCTTGGAGAGCGCCTCGAAGACGTCGTCCTGGTAGTCCAGGAAGACCGGGAACTCGCCGACCGGCTTGGCAGCCTTGGAGGCCAGGTCCGACTGGGCCTTGCAGAGCGCCTTGATGAAGGGCTTCGAGGCGTCCAGGCCGGCGGCGACGATCTCCTCGGTGGGAGCCTCGGCGCCGTCCTTGACGAGCTGGATGGTCTTCTCGGTGGCCTCGGCCTCGACCATCATGATCGCGACGTCGCCGTCCTCCAGGACGCGACCGGCGACGACCATGTCGAAGACGGCGTCCTCAAGCTCAGTGTGCGTCGGGAACGCGACCCACTGGCCCTTGATCAGGGCGACGCGGGTGGCGCCGATCGGGCCGGAGAAGGGCAGGCCCGCCAGGATGGTGGAGCAGGAGGCGGCGTTGATCGCGACCACGTCGTACAGGTGGTCGGGGTTGAGCGCCATGATCGTCTCGACGATCTGGATCTCGTTGCGCAGGCCCTTCTTGAAGGAGGGGCGCAGCGGCCGGTCGATCAGGCGGCAGGTGAGGATCGCGTCCTCGGAGGGCCGGCCCTCACGGCGGAAGAAGGAGCCGGGGATCTTGCCGGCCGCGTACTGCCGCTCCTCGACGTCCACCGTGAGGGGGAAGAAGTCGAGGTTGTCCTTGGGCCGCTTGGAAGCGGTGGTGGCCGACAGCACCATGGTGTCGTCGTCCAGGTACGCGACGGCGGAGCCGGCGGCCTGCTTGGCCAGGCGGCCCGTCTCGAAGCGGATGGTGCGGGTGCCGAAGGTTCCGTTGTCGATAACGGCCTCGGCGTAGTGGGTCTCGTTCTCCACTAGTGATTTCTCCATACTCGTCGTCTTTCGTCCTCACGCCCGTATGGCGGGGGACGGTGCGGGAGAGGCGCACCGTGGATGCGGGCCGGTCTTCGATCGAAGCTCCCGGGCATGTTCCCGGGGGCCACTACCGAGGACCGGCGGCGGCGTCGTCGCGCCTCTCCCTCGTTCTTGCGTTCCTGCGTTCTTGCTCGCGCGTTCCCGCTGATGCGTTCTCGGGCGAGCGGGTGTCACTGCACCCAGGTTACTGAGCTTGACACCGGTCGTGCACGTACGGCAAAGGGAGCGGTCCCCTCAAACGCGGGAACCGCTCCCTTTCCACAGCGTCCTTACTTGGCGCCGCCGGCCGCGCCACGGCGGATGCCGAGGCGGTCGACGAGCGCACGGAAGCGCTGGATGTCCTTCTTGGCCAGGTACTGCAGGAGGCGGCGACGCTGGCCGACCAGGATCAGCAGACCACGACGGGAGTGGTGGTCGTGCTTGTGCGTCTTGAGGTGCTCCGTCAGGTCCGAGATCCGGCGGGAGAGCATGGCGACCTGGACCTCGGGGGATCCGGTGTCACCCTCCTTCTGGGCGAACTCGGTCATGATCTGCTTCTTCGTAGCGGCGTCGAGCGGCACGCGTACTCCTCTTGATGTTCGAAGCGCCCACGAGTGCCCCTGGTCTTGATCTCAGGGGAGCTTCCGTGACTCGGAGGCGAAGGTCCGATGAGCGCAGCCCCCAGGATGATCCGAGGACGCGTACACAAACGGCCACTGGACAGAGTACCAGCCATTCGGGTC
Source organism: Streptomyces sp. NPDC091287 (assembly GCF_044768525.1). Lineage (NCBI taxonomy): Bacteria > Bacillati > Actinomycetota > Actinomycetes > Kitasatosporales > Streptomycetaceae > Streptomyces > Streptomyces sp. NPDC091287. The sequence continues at coordinate 241,771 of NZ_JBIVUV010000015.1, read as the reverse complement.
ACGCCCCGCCGCTGGTCAGCCGCTGCCCGCCTTTGATCGACCGGTGCCCTTCGGTGATCAGTCGGTGCCCTTTGACGCTTTCTGATGATCAGCTGGTGAGGGCGCGGATCGAGTGGTAGACGTCGAAGACCGCGAGGCAGAGCGGGAGCAGGGTCAGCAGGACGACCGTTTCGGCGATCTCCAGGAAGCGTCCCCAGAACGGGGTCACCCCCTTGCGCGGCACGATCAGGCCGATGGCGGTGATCAGGACGGCGACCCCGGCGACCGCGGCGGCGAGCCACACCGTACGGATGTCGAGTGCGGCGCTGTCGCCTCCCAGCGCGTCGCGCACCATGGCGACGGGCGGGTTGAGGGACAGCCCCAGGCCCAGCAGGACGAGGGAGCCGAGGCCCGCGGCGAGCGCGCAGCCGACCTGCGCCGTGTAGCGGAACAGGTGGGCGCGCATCAGCATGGCGACGCCGGTGGCCAGGGCGAGCAGCTGGCCCCAGACGTTGTTGGAGAACCCCAGCACCGCGGCGGCCGCCACGGCGACCAGGGCGCAGCCGCCGACCAGGCCGAGGAGCAGTTCATGGCCGCGCCGCGCCTGGGCGGCGAGGCGTACGGCGTCCACCGGGCCCGTGGCCGCGGGCTCGGAGGTCCCGTAGTCACCGACCGTGGTGCGGGGCGGCTCGAACCCGATGGGCAGCCGGGCGAAGCGGGTGGAGAGTCCCGGCAGGAAGGCGAGGGCTCCCACGGCGAGCGGGGAGCACACGGCGGCGGCCTCGATCGGCCTCATGTCGCTCAGGATCGCGATGAAGGTGACCAGGAGGCCGACGGCGCTCGCGAAGACGAACGCGACGAAGGGCCCGTCCCCGCCGGGCGCGACGATCATCAGGATGACCGCCACGACCAGGACCGCCGCACAGGCGAGCAGGAACTGCAGCCGTCCGATGCCCTGCCCGGCGCTCAGGGGCAGCAGACCGGAGCCTGCCACCGCCGCGTTCACCAGGGCGCCGGTGCCGAGCGCGATCGACGAGGCACGGTCGTCGTACACCCGCGCACGCACACAGGCGAAGGCGAGCAGGAGCAGGGCGACGACGGCCGCCAGGATCCCGGGCAGGCCGTTCATGTCGTGGCGCGGGTCGGCCGTCCACAGCACGAAGCCGAGCAGCGCCAGCAGGACGGAGCCGCCGAAGAGGCCGGCTCCGCGCATGAGGGCGTCGCCCCAGAGCGTGCGGTCCTTGGCCACGGCGGTGGCGACGGCGTCCGACACGTCGTCGAAGACGGCGGGGGGCAGTGATTCGGAGAAGGGCCTCATCGACAGCAGCTCGCCGTCGAGAATGCGGTGGCCGGCGAGCGTACGGGCGCTGTCCAGGACGGTGCCGTCGCGGCGCACCAGGTGGTAGCCGACCGGTGCGCCGGGAGCGGGGCTCTGTCCGGACAGCCGGAGGATCTCGGGATACAGATCGGCTACGGGGATGTCCTCGGGCAGGGCCACGTCGACACGGCTGTCGGGCGCGACGACCGTGACCCGGCAGAATCCGGTGCCGCTGCCGGACGGGGTCCCGTGACTCTGCCGACCTGATCCGGTGGCTGCCGCTTGGGCCGTCATGGTCACCTGTTGCTCCCCCTACTACTACCTACTACTGGCTTGACTACCTTGTTCCGCGCTACTGCTGTTCGTCCTGCTGCTGTTCTGTTCTGCTGCGGCTGTTCTACGGCAGCTGTTTCGCACCGCTGTCGCCGCGGCTGCCGGCGACCGGCTTTCCGCTGCCGCCGTCGCCCCGCCTCCGCCGGCCCGCGTCCGCTTCTGCCGGAAACACACCGCCGGGCCCACGGATCGCACCGCTCGTCCCGAATGACCGTCTTCTCGGATCAGTTAGCGGATGCGTACACGCGTCGCGACACCCTACCGCCATGGGACCGCCGCTACGCCAGTAGGATCCTTCCCGCGGATGGAGCCCGTCGCCACGGGGGCGCCGATAGGAACACTTCCGTCCGGCAAGGGAATTGGTGAGCTGTGAGCCAGATCGTCGTCAAGCGCCCGCCGCGGGCCCTGCCCACCGAAGTGCCGGTCGAGCAGGTGCAGTTGCAACCTCCGCCGGAACTCCCCCGGGGCCAGCAGGAGGGGGCGCTGATGCAGCTCCTGCCGATGCTGGGCATGGGTGGTTCCGTCGTCTTCTTCTTCATGACGCCGAACCCGATCATGCGCATCATGGGCATGATCATGATCGCCTCGACGTTGGCCATGGCCATCGCGATGCTCGTGCGGTACCGGCGCGGCACTCAGGGCGAGCTGGCGGACATGCGCCGTGACTATCTGAAGTACCTGACGCAGACCCGGCGGACGGTGCTGAAGACGGCCCGCAAGCAGCGGGACGCGCAGTTCTACCTCCATCCCTCGCCCGAGCAGTTGTGGGCGCTCGTCGCCGAGGGCAGCCGGGTATGGGAGCGGCGCGCCGGTGACCCGGACTTCGCGCAGGTGCGCATCGGGCTGGGCAGTCAGGAGCTGGCCACGCCGCTCATCGCACCCGAGACGGCGCCCGTGGACGAACTGGAGCCGCTGGCCGCCGGGGCGATGCAGCAGTTCCTGGCGACGCACTCCACGCTGGACGGTCTGCCCATGGCCGTCTCGTTGCGGGCGTTCTACCACCTCACGATCAGCGGCCACGCGGATTCCGCGCGCTCCGCGGCGCGGGCCGTGGTCGGCGGGCTGGCCTCTCTGCACTCCCCCCAGGACCTGGTAATCGCGGTCGCGACCGGCACGGAGGCCGCGCCGCAGTGGGAGTGGGCGAAGTGGCTCCCGCACGCCCAGACCTCCGGGCCCGTGGACGGAGCCGGGAGCCGGCGCCTCATCACCACCAACGCCCTGGCTCTGGAGGAGCTGCTGGCCGGACGCCTGGAGGGCAGGCCCCGCTTCCAGCCGGGCGGTCAGCCGCTCATGGAGCAGCCGCACGTCGTGGTGGTCCTGGACGGCGAGTCGGTGCCCCCCATGTCGGTGCTCGCCTCGGCCGAGGGCCTCCAGGGCGTGACGGTCATCGAAGTGGTGCCGGGTGAGGTCACCGGGTCCCGCGGGGGCCTCTCCATCGTGGTGCAGCCGAAGTCGTTGCAGCTGGAGTCGGGCCAGGGGCTCGTCTACGACGGGGTGCCGGACCTGCTGAGCTACGAGGCCGCCGAGGCGCTCGCCCGCCAGCTGGCCCCGCTGCACATGGCCACCGGCGGGGACGACGACGAACCCCTGCTGGCCAACCTGGAGTTCACCGATCTGCTGAACCTGGGGGACGCCGCCTCGATCGAGGTCAGCCGGACCTGGCGGCCGCGATCGCAGGCGGAGCGGCTGCGGGTGCCGATCGGTGTGGGCGAGGACGGCGCGCCCGTGATGCTGGACCTCAAGGAGGCGGCCCAGGAGGGCATGGGCCCGCACGGTCTGTGCGTCGGCGCCACCGGTTCCGGCAAGTCCGAGCTGCTGCGTACGCTGGTGCTCGGTCTCGCCGTCACCCACACCTCGGAGACGCTGAACTTCGTTCTCGCCGACTTCAAGGGCGGCGCGACCTTCGCCGGTATGGCGCAGATGCCCCACGTCGCGGCCGTGATCACCAACCTCGCGGACGACCTGACGCTGGTCGACCGTATGGGTGACTCCATCAGCGGTGAGCTCAACCGCCGGCAGGAGATGCTGCGCGACGCGGGCAACTACGCCAACATCCACGACTACGAGAAGGCGCGCGCGGCCGGTGCGCCGCTGCAGCCGATCCCCTCGCTCGTCCTGGTCATCGACGAGTTCAGCGAACTCCTCACCGCCAAACCCGACTTCATCGAGATGTTCGTCCAGATCGGCCGTATCGGCCGTTCGCTGGGCGTGCATCTGCTGCTGGCCTCGCAGCGTCTGGAGGAGGGGCGGCTGCGCGGTCTGGAGACGTATCTGTCGTACCGGGTGGGTCTGCGGACGTTCTCGGCGGCCGAGTCCCGGGCCGCGATCGGTGTGCCCGACGCGTACCACCTGCCCAACGTGCCCGGTTCCGGGCTGCTCAAGTTCGGTACGGAGGAGATGGTGCGGTTCAAGGCCGCGTACGTCTCCGGGGTGTACCGCTCGGGCGCGCACCGGGCCGCCGCGCCGGGTGCGCCGCTTCCGGTGGACCGCAGGCCGGTTCCGTTCACGGCCGCTCCGGTTCCGGTGCGGTACGTCCAGCCGGCGGCGCAGCCCGGAGGCGTACCGGATCAGCGTGCGACGCAGGACGACGCGCTGGCGGACACGGTGCTCGATGTGATCGTGCGCCGTCTGGAGGGCCGCGGGGCCTCCGCCCACCAGGTGTGGCTGCCGCCGCTGGACAATCCGCCGTCGCTGGACGAGCTGCTGCCGGGGCTCTCTCCGGTGCAGGGCCGGGGGCTGACGCAGCCCGGCTTCGAGGGAGCCGGCCGGCTGGTCGTGCCCCTGGGCGTCATCGACAAGCCGTTCGAGCAGCGGCGCGACACTCTCTACCGGGACTTCTCCGGCGCCGCCGGTCATATGCAGATCACCGGAGGGCCGCAGTCGGGGAAGTCGACGCTGCTGCGGACGCTCATCGCCGGCTTCGCGCTCACCCACACACCGGCGGAGGTCCAGTTCTACGGCCTCGACTTCGGTGGCGGCGGTATGTCCTCGATCGCGGGTCTGCCGCACGTCGGCGGCGTCGCGTCCCGTCTCGACCCGGAGCGGGTACGCCGTACGGTCGCCGAGGTGTACGGCATCATGGCGCGGCGCGAGGAGTACTTCCGCAGTGCCGGGATCGACTCCATCGCCACGTTCCGCAGGCTGCGGGCGCGCGGTGACATCTCGGTGACGGACCAGCCGTGGGGTGACGTGTTCCTGGTCATCGACGGGTGGGGCAACTTCCGGACGGACTACGAGGCGCTGGAGACGGCGGCCACGGACATCGCGGCCCGGGGGCTGGGTTACGGCATCCACCTGATCGTCACGGCGTCGCGTTCCATGGAGGTGCGGGCCAGTCTGAAGGACCACCTCATGAACCGCCTGGAGCTGCGGCTCGGCGACGTGATGGACTCCGAACTGGACCGGAAGGTGGCGGCCAACGTGCCCGCCGGGGTGCCGGGCCGCGGCCTGACCCCGGAGAAGCTGCACTTCATGGCGGCGGTGCCGCGGATCGACAGCATCAACTCCGACAGCGACCTCTCGGAGGCCACCGCGGCGATGAACCAGGAGGTCGCCCGGCACTGGACGGCCGCGCCCGCCCCGGCGGTACGTCTGCTGCCGCGCGCGCTGCCGGCGAGCGAGCTTCCGGCCGGCTACGCGGTACCGGAGCGGGGCGTCGCTTTTGGTATCGACGAGAACAACCTGGAGCCGGTGTTCCTGAACTTCGAGCAGGACCCGTTCTTCCTGGCGTTCGGCGAGAGCGAGTCCGGGAAGTCCAACCTGCTGAGGTTGCTGATCAAGCAGCTGACCGAGCGGTACGACGGCGATTCCTGCAAGCTCTTCGTCATCGACAACCGGCGTTCGCTGCTTGATGTGACCCCCCGGTCGCACCTGGCGGAGTACATCCCGATGTCCAACAACATGGAACATCACATGGCGGCGCTGCACGACCTGATGAAGCGCCGCACACCGTCCGCCGACGTCACGGCGCAGGAGCTGCGCGACCAGAGCTGGTGGCAGGGCCCCACGGTGTACGTCGTCATCGACGACTTCGACCTGGTCTCCACGTCGAGCGGCAACCCGCTCTCAGCGATCACGGAGCTGCTGCCGTTCGCCCGCGACGTGGGCGTCCGCTTCATCATCGCCCGCAACACGGCGGGGGCCAGCCGGGCCCTGTACGAACCCTTCCTCCAGCGCATGATCGAGCTGGGCGCACAGGGCGTGATCCTGTCGGGCGACCCGAACGAGGGCGACATCCTCGGCAACGTACGACCGCGCCCGATGCCTGCGGGCCGGGGCATCTTCGTCACCCGGCGCCGGGGGAACCCGTTGGTGCAGACGGGGCTGATGGAGGGGTAGCGGCGGTCCTGGAGGCGGGGCGACTACGAGGGTGGGCCCCCGCCCGGCGGCGTCGACGTCGACGTCGATTCGCCGGGCGGGGGTAACGCGCAGCGAGTTACGGTTCGGTCCATGAGTGATCGATCGGGCGCCGTCGGAGTCGACGCCCTGGACAACACCGGCCGGTCCAGGGGAACCACTGGGTATGCGCGGGCGGCGGACGTGCTGGCGGTCCAGTACGAGGAAGTCACCTTCGGCGAAGTCCACCGCGACGTGTTGAGTCTGGTACCCGCCGAGCCTGCCCGGATCCTCGACATCGGCGCGGGTACAGGCCGCGATTCTGCCGTGTTGGCAGCGCTGGGGCACAGCGTCGTGGCTGTCGAGCCGACGGCGGAGCTGCGGGGCCATGGACAGCGAATCCATGCGGGCAGCGCGATCGAGTGGGTTGACGACGCTCTCCCCACCCTTCTCCTTCACCAGTGCCCGGGTCTCCTTCACCAGTGCCCGGGCCGGTTCGATGCGGTCTTCGCCACTGCGGTGTGGATGCACCTGGACGCCGAGGAACGCGGACTGGCGATGGCCAGGATCGCCGCCTTGCTGATGCCTGGCGGCCGGTTCTTCGTCAACCTCCGTCACGGGCCCGTGCCCGATGGCCGTCACATGTTCGACGTGTCCGCTGCGGAGACGGTCGAGCTGGGGGCAGCACACGGTCTGCAGACGCTCCTGAGCAGCGAGCGTTCCGATCTCCACGGCCGCGAGGAAGTCCGGTGGAGTTCTCTCGTGCTCCAGGCGGACGAGGGTCCTTTTTCTTGAAGGCGTCGAGCCACGTCGGGACACGGCTCAGGGTGGACACCTCCCGCGTGTGTCCACCCTGATGTGCAGTGCAGCGCAGTGCTGTGCTGCTTTGTGGTGCCTTTGGAGCTGTGATCGAACTCCGTCAGAAGTTCGCTGCCGCCCGCTTGTCACCGCTGCGGTAGATGGGCGACGCCTCGCTGACCTTCCTGGCGATCTCGTCGAGGTTGCCGCGGATGGCGTCGGCGTCCGTCCTCCACCTGTCCTGAGCGGCGGTGTAGGCCTGCTTCGCCTCGCCCTCCCACACTTCCGAAACCTTCGCGATCATGGACTGGATCTCCTTCAGGTCCATGTCGAGCTGCTTGGCCTGCTTCCGGATCTCACCGGCCGCGAGATCCAGACTCGCATAAGTGACAACCGTCGTACCGTCGTTGTTTCCCATGTGGTCCTCCGCTGCTTTCGAGTTACGGGATAAGGGTCAGAAGCTGTTCAGGCTGGACGACTGCTCCTTCGCGCTGGTGTTGTGGCCGTCGACCACGTCCACACCCGCGAGAGCCTGACGAATCTCGTCCTCGTTGTCGCCCGAGATGGTACGGGCGGCCTTGATGGACTCCTGGAAGCGGACCAGCTGCTTGGCCAGGCTGACCATGCGGTTGTTGATCTCGGTCTGCTTCTGGTTGAAGTGGTTGGCGCCGATACCCTTCCACTTGCCTTCGAGGTTGTCGATCGTCGCTTGGAGCTGCCGGAGCTGCCCCTTCACCGAGTCGAACTTGATGCTGAGGTCGCCCTCCAGCTTCAGAAGCGCGGCATCTGAGACCTTCTGATCTGCCATGGTTCTCTTTCCCTTTCGGTTGGTTCTGCAAGGCCGGCATGGATCGCCGGCCGGTACATGCGGAACGTGCGGTCAAGCGGCCCTACGCTTGCGGACCACGGCGTAGACCACTCCTCCGAGCACGACCACAACTGCGGCCACTCCGAGGAACAGGCCCAACTGGCTCTCGTCCCCGGAGGACTTGGTCTCTTCCGCCGCTACGGGCTTGTCGCCCTCCGCGCCGTTCTTGGCGGGCTGCGGCGAGGCGGAGTCAGCGGGCTTCTTGGACGAGTCGGCGGGGCCGGTCGTCCTCTCTTTGGTGAGCGGGCTGATGTCCGGGTCGCCGGGGTCGCCCTTGCCCTTGAGGACGTTCATCGAAGGGCGGATGAGACCGTGGCCGAGGTACTTGCTGGTCTCCCCCTTCTTCCAGTCCCGGCCGGCCGTGTCGAAGAGGACGTTGAGCACCTGGTTCGCCGTCCACTCGGGGTGGAGGGACCAGACGAGGGCGGCGGAGGCGGAGGCGATGGCGGCGGCCGAACTGGTTCCGCCGTCGCCGTCGCAGTAGCTCTTGAAGGAACTGTCGCACCACCCGGGAACGTCGCTCCCGGGGGACGCGACATCCACCGAACCCGAGTGCTGCGAATAGTAGGAGACTTTTCCCTTGCTATCCGCCGAGGCAACACCCACTACCTCGGGGTACGAGGCCGGATATACTCGCTTGTTCGACTCATGCCCCTCGTTTCCGACGGAGGCAAGAAACAATTTCCCTTTGCTTTCAGCATACTTGACCGCTTCACGATTCGAATCCAGGTAGCGTGAACTACCGAAAGACATGCTGATGATTTGTGCATCAGTTTCGGCCGCGGCTCGAATGGCTTTCGCAGTGTCACTGAAGATGGTGGAGTTCTTCTTCATGAATTCACCGTCGCTCATGCGTACAGGGATGACCTTGGCTCCCGGGGCAAGTCCCTTCAGGCCACCTCCCTTGCCTGTCCCGGCGATCAGCTCAGCCATCGTCGTGCCATGACCGTTGTAGTCGTCGGTTTCGTCGCCCGGTGCTCCGGTTACGTCTACACCCTTGAGAACTTGTCCCTGCAGCGACGGCGTGGCCGGGTTCACACCCGTGTCGATGACAGCGACTTTGATGCCTTCCCCGGTCGTGACCTTCCACATGTCCTCAGCCTGCATCGCGCTGAGATACCACTGCTTCGCTTGTGTGTCGGCTGCGGCAGGCTGCGCCGCACCGACGAAGACCACAGTCCACGAAGCGGCCACGGCCAGCGCGCCGAGCACACGCACGCGCCTCTGAGCACGGCCCATTCCTGCTGTCATCCCGACTTCCGTACCTTCCCTGGGTCTGCTACTCGACCACCGGCGGCACAGCCCCGCGCCGCCCGGCATTCCACGTCTCTTCGTCTTCCGTCAGGTAGTCGGGACGGGTCGAACCGTTGTCATCGTCCTCCCGGCCGGTCTTCTGCCGCCCGGCAGGACCACGTACGAGCCCTGCCCCGCCAGAGGTGAAGCCCTTGGTGTTCGAGCCGGCGCCGGCAGCCTTGCGGGGAGCACCCATGACTCCGTTCGCGCCCGAAGTCTGACCGGGGCGACCGCCGGGCCGGGAGGTGGCAGCTGCTGCTCCGCGCCCTCCGATCACTCCCCGCTGGCCGGAAGCTCCGGCAGAAGCTCTGCCCTGAGACGCGTTCTGGGGAGTCCCTCCGACGATGCCGGTGTTACCACCCGCACGGGGTCCGCCCCCTGTGGACGTACCCCCCTGGCCGGTGATCGGCCGTCCGGTCGTAGGAGTGGAACGGCCGGTGATCGGCGACTGCTGGCCGACCGGCGGACGGCCGGTGGACGATCCTCCACCCCCCATCATGGGGCTGGGGCGTCCGACCGGGGGCCCACCACCAGGTCCCTTGGCCACGGGGCCTCCCCCTGGGGGCTGCGCCTTGCCCACGCCCAGGCCGGTCTGGTTCACCATCCGTTGCGTTGGAGGCACTGCCGTACGCGACGGGTTTCCCTGCGTGGTGTTCATGAAGGGGGGCGGCACTGCAGTCGGGGGCATCCCGGTCGGACCCGTCGTGGGCGTGGGCGACGGCAGCGGAGGCGTATTGGTCACCGTCAGGGGAGCCTTGGGAGGCGCGACGCTGTTGATCTCCGTACCCGTTCCCCTGTCCGGCAAGGGCACTGAACTGGGAACCTCAGCCTGTGCCCGGTTGGCTGCGGCTACTGAAGCAGAGTCCCCCGCTACGGAACGGCCTGAAGAGACTGGGCCTGCACTGCTGCCGAGAGCCTCGGAGCCAGCGCTGGGAGTCCGGGAGGAGGGCCCTTCGATGGGATCCTTGTACGGCCTCGGCATGTCGATATCAAGGTTCTTCCCGAACCGCGGCGGCTCCTGCCCCGCCAGCACCTCCTCGGAGACCGAGTAGTACGAGGCCAACCGGTTGATCTGGTTGATGGCCTCCTGGCGGTTCTTCTCCACCTCAAGCGCAGCCGCGTACTGCGGGTTGGTCTCCGTCCGGGCCGGGAACAGGATGTCCTTCACGTCCGTCTGGATCATCCGGCGGTCGCGCGGCGGCATGGCGCTTTTCACCGATGCAAGGCCGGTGCCCGCGACCGTGATCTGGGTGCCGGCCGCGTCCGCGAAGTCGCCCAGCTTCTCGGCGTGGGCGACCAGGCCCGTTCCGAAGGCTCGGAAGGCCGTGCCGGACTCGCCCTGCCAGTCGACCCCTTTGAGGTGGTCCTTCAACTCCTTCGCCGCGCGCCGGATGGCGTCCCTGGCCTTCCAGAGCGCCTCGCCGGCGTTCTCCAGGTGTTCCGGGTTGGAGTTCTCCACCATGTCGATGAGGGCGTTGAGCTGGTGTCCCTCGAAGGAGGTACGACCCCCGGTGCGGGGGTTGCCGAAACCGAAGGATTCCATGACCCGGCCGACCGTCTCGGTCATGTCCGTGACGACGATCTGGGTCTGGACCCGTCCCTCGTCCTGCTTCGACTGTTCGGCAGGCGTCAGGTCCTGCTGCTTTTCTTCACTCATTCCGCTGCCCACCCGGAGTCCGACTGCTTGTCGTTGTTGTCCTGTTCGGACTTCGCGTGCTTCTCGCGCTCCGCGTCCATCCGCGTCTGGATCTCGTAGAACCGCCGCCTGATGTCGTCCTCGACGTTGTCGAAGCCGACGGCCGCCGCGTGCACACCCAGGCTCAGGTACTCGATCTGGTCGCCGAGGGACTTGGAGAGCGAGACGAGGGAGGAGTGGACCCGGTTGTACTGGGTGTAGAGGCCGTCCGCCTCCGCGAAGCGTGCGTTCGGGCCGCTCAGCGAGGCCCGCGAGACCTTCTGGTCGGCGACCTTCGTCTTGCTGGCCGCCGAGCCCTCGAAGTCCGCCAGCAGGGCGTCGACACGACTCTTGAACTTCTCCAGCGCACCCACTCCGCGCCTGAGGTCACCCGTACCGCCACCGCCACCTGGATCGGTCACAATGCCGTCCTCCCCGTTCCGCATCCCCGTTTGCTCGGATCGTCCCGCGTTGCTATCGCACTGACGCGGTCCGATCCGATCTCATCCCGACAACTCTAGTCACTGCGTACGACAGCGCCAATCGACTTGAGAGTCACGTGACTTGTCTCATGACCGACTCTTCACTGTTCTTCACCGTTCCCGTCGTTATGCCGCGCCCGCCAAACGCCCCGCGCGTCTCCGCCTGTCCCGTACCGCCACAGCCGTACCCGCGATGGCCGCCACCAGGACGCCGCCGCCGACCACTACGTACGTCGCCAGGCGCGCGTTCCGCTCGGCGGCCGTTTCGCCCAGGTGGAGTTCGGCGGGGGTGGGGGCTTTGCCCTTGCTCACCCCTTCGCTCGCGACCGGGCGGTCGATCGGCTTGTCGTCGTCGGTGAGGGCGCGAACCGGGTCGACCACACCCCAGCCGACCAGGATGTCGTGGCCCGCGACCGAGCGTTCCGCCGTCTGCTGCATCTGCGCGACGATCTGCTCCCGCGTCCAGTCGGGGTGCTTCGCCTTGATCAGGGCGGCGACTCCCGCGACGTACGGGGCGGAGAAGCTGGTTCCGTTGTCGGCGCAGTGTCCGCCGCCGGGGACCGTGGAGACCATGTCCACCCCGGGAGCGGCGATGCCGACGAAGTCGCCGGACTGCGAGAAGGCCGCCCTTTCGTTGTTCCGGTCCGAGGAGGCGACGGCGAGGACACCCTTGAAGGACGCCGGGTAGGTCTCCTTGACGTTGCCGCCGAGCCCGTCGTTGCCGGCCGAGGCGACGACCACGACATCCCGGGCGAGAGCGTTGTCCACGGCCTGCCGCAGTTCCGCGGACGGCTTCACGGCGTCGGCGGTGTCCTGGGAGATGTTGATGATGTCCGCGTCCGCCTCGTTGGCGGCGTATCGAATCGCTCGGGCGAGGCTGCCGGTCGTGCCGTGGCCCTCGGCGTCGTTCTGCTGGATCGGGATGATCGTCGCATCGGGGGCGAGGCCGCTGAAGCCGGTGCCCTTCGCCTTGCGCGCGGCGATGATGCCGGCGACCTTGGTGCCATGGCCCACGGTATCCGTGGTGCCGTTCTCCTTGCCGCGTTCGATCTTCGTTCCGTCGTCGTTCTTGAGGCCCTTCGGCAGGAAGTTGCGGCCCGCCCCGGTGTCCACGGCGGGCTTGAGCTGCTTGTTCCTGACGTCGACTCCGGTGTCGATGACCGCTACGCGTACGCCCTTGCCGGTGGACTGCTTCCACACCTCGTCCAACAGGACGCGCTGCAACGCCCAGGGCCGGCCCGGGTAGTTCTTCGAGGGGAACGTGCACTGGGTCGAGTCGTCCGCGGCCGCCGGGAACGCAGGCAGGGTGACGACGAGGACGGCCGCCGCCGCCGTGGCGATGAGCAGGCGGCGGGCCGGGCCGTGGTGGTCGTGGTCGTGGATCGCCATGTCCGTGCCCCGCTCACGAACCCTGCGGCTGGCTGGCCGCGCCGGTGGAGAGCCGGGGGCCGGTCGGCAGGAGGGCGGACCAGACCGCCGGTACGGGGTTGGGGTCGACGTCCTTGTAGCCCAGCCGGTTCTGCGCCTGCTGCGCCTCCTCCTGCTGGGACTCCCGCTCCTTCTTCGAGCCGGATTCGCCGATGCCGGAGTCGCCCTGGCCACTGTCGCTGTTGGACTGCATCGCGTAGCGCAGGCCGGTGTCCGTGACCAGGAACAGGAAGCCGGCGCTGGTCGACGAGCCCTTGAACTGGCGGAAGAACTCACCCGATCCCGGCGTGACGTAGGCGCTGCTGGAGCCGGTGGGGAGCGTCGCGGGGAAGCTCGTACCCACCCAGGTGCTCAGCGTGGTGGCACCGCTGTCCGCGTCGACGCCGCGCAGTACGTTGCACACGGTGTTCCGGCTGCCCTTCTTGACGTCAGGGGAGTTGACGGGCTCGGGCTTGCTGACCGGCCAGTCCCTCTTCTGGTTGAAGGGGGCGCCCGGCTCGAGTTCGGCGGCGCTGACCGGCTTGGCGTTGCCGGCCTGCTTGAGGTCCACCAGTTGCCGGCTGCTGAGCAGGAGCTTGGCGGTGAAGTCCGAGACGGGGGCGACCCTGCCCGGCAGGACGACGTAGCTCTGGGTCTTGGTTCCCGCCGTGGCGGTCAGGACCATGCCGACCCGGTTCGTCCGGTCGTCGAGCGTGCCGGGGGCGCCCGCGGGGGCCCCCGGGGTGCCGTCCACGGTCGGGAAGGTGATCGGGGCCCCGGTGTGGAGCGTGGCCAGCCAGGCGGCCGAGACCCGTTGGGGCTCGGTGTCCTGGCCGACCAGGGTGCGCAGGAGCAGTTCGTCCTTCTGGACGGGATAGGCCTTGCCTGCGGCGTCCACGATGTAGCGGGTCCGATCCGGTCCCGGTCCCTCGATGTACATCAGCTGACCGCCCCGCAGGGCGCTCTTGCCCTCGGTCTTCTTCTCCTCGCGCTCGGCGAAGATGAAGGTCGCCTTCTGGATGGCCCTGCCGCCCTCGCCGGGCCGTTCGCAGACCGCCCAGCGCTTGGCCGCGCCCGCCTCCTTGGAGTCGGGCAGCCGGTCGGGGGCGTACGGGATGCCGAGCGTCGCACCGTGCGGAATCTTGCCGCTGTCCAGGACCGACTCGTTGACGTTGACGACGGTGCCCTTGTCCGGGGCGAGCAGGAGCTTGGCCGAGGCCATGTTCAGGACGGGGTGCAACTGCTTCTTGCCGTCGGTCTCCAGCACCACGTACCGGGTGGTGGATTTGCTGGCGATGATGACGTGTTCCTTGGGGGCGTCCCACTTCTGCGGGGCCACCGGCTTGAACATGCCCCAGGCGCCGAAACCGGCGAGAACCAGTACGGCGATGATGGCCCCGGGCACCACCGCGCGCAGCGGTTTGGGGGCGCCTTCCTCGGAACCTGTGGGGTTGGGTTGCAGGAACTGTGCGATCAACCGCCGCTTCGCAAAGGTATAGGCGTTGAGCTCATCCCGCCGTGATGCCATGTGTCCGCTGACCCTTCTCCCCAGTGATCGAACAGGGTCCCACACGCACCGTCGGCCCCCGCTGCCGTACCGCGCCCCTACTATGCCTGCTGGGGTTCCGCTCCCTGTGCTCAGGTAGGGTGACGACCCGATCAACACCCGTGTAAAAAGCGGTGAATACGGACACGAGGGGGCAACGCGGCGATGGGTGCAGCTACGCGCGAGCGTACCGGGCGGGCCGGCCGTCGAACCTCCGGGACTTCCCGGAGGCAACGTAGCAACGAGTCGCCCGCGACGCCTCCCGCCCAGCCCTCCGGCACCCCCGGTCCGAGCGCCCCCGCCGCGACGACGCTGCGTTCGATCTCGCGGACCGACCGGGTGCGCCCCGTGCTGCGGCAGATGGTGATCGTCGAGGTGGGCCTCGTGATCGCCGCCGTGGGTGCGGCGCTCGGTGGCGCCTGGCTGATCCCGTCGCTCGTGGTGCTCTGTCTGCTGGTCGCTCTCGCGGTGGTACGCCGACGGGGCCGCGCGCTCCAGGACTGGGTGTCGAGCGCCCTCGGGCTCCGGGCCCGGCGCCGGTCCGCGGCCACGCCGCCCTCGGACGTGGAGCCGATGCTGGCGCCGGTCGCCGAGAACGTGCCCGGCTTCGGCCCGCAGGTGTATGTGGACCGGGCCCACCGGACGGTCGGCATGCTCGGCGACGGCACGTTCCTGACGGCCGTGGTGCGGGTGGAGGCGAGCGGCGAGTCGCTGAGGCCCGCGTTCGGCGCCCGGTCGCTCCCGCTGTCCCTGCTGGGCGACGCCCTCCAGGTCGACGACATCGTGCTGGAGTCGGCGCAGTTGGTGCAGCAGGTGCGGTGCGCGCCGGCCCCTCATCTGCCGCAACAGTCGGTGGCCCGGCTCAGTTACGCTCCGTTGCAGGACCAGACCGGTGCGCCCGCCCTGCGGATGACGTGGGTGGCGGTGAAGCTGGATCCCGAGCTGTGTCGTGAGGCCATCGAGGCGCGCGGCGGCGGGCTGGAGGGTGCGCAGCGCTGCCTGGTGCGGGTCGCGGACCATGTGGCGAGCCGGGTCACGGGCGCCGGTTTCCAGGCCGCGGTGCTGGACCAGGACGAGTTGAACTCCGCTGTGGCCACCTCCGCGTGCGCCAATCCCATCCTGTCGGGGCGGGCGGGCCGGCCGGACGCCGCTCCGCAGCGGCGCACGATGGAGACGTCCCGGGTCTGGCGGTGCGACGACCGCTGGCACACCACGTACGCGGTGGACCGTTGGCCCGAGTTGGGCCGGGGCGCGACGCCGCTGCCGCAGTTGGTCGCGCTGCTGACCTCGGTGCCGGCGTACGCGACGACGTTCAGCCTGACGGTGCGCCGCGGGGTGCGCCAGGGCTCGACGAGCGTGGCCGGGCATGTGCGGGTCACCGGCGGTTCGGACACCGAACTGATCGGTGTGAGAAGGACGTTGGAGCAGGCAGCCCGGCACGCCAAGGTGGGGCTGGCACGACTGGACCGCGAGCAGTTGCCGGGCGTCCTGGCCACGCTCCCGCTGGGAGGCGCACAGTGAGCAACCGGACCGAGCCCCGGCGCGGGCTGCGCGGCCCCCGCCATGCGGGTCACACCGTGGCCGCGGACCACCTGGGGGCGTTGTCCCTGCCGGTCGGCGACGACGGCGTGATCATCGGCAACGACGCGAACAACAAGCCGCAGCTGATCGGCTTCCACCGCCCGGTGCCGTACGACGTCACGCTGATCGGCGGGCTGTGGACGGCACAGGTCCTGGCGCTGCGGGCGGCGGGCACCGGTGCCCGGGTGGCGGTCGAGACCGGTCGCGTCCAGGCCTGGACCACGCTCGCCCAGGCGGCGGGCGCCGGGCTGGAGTGTGTCTCCCTGTACGACGTGGGCCGTGTTCCGCCGACGGGAGCGACCGTGGGCAGCCCCGTGGTCGTCGTGCGGGACTGCGGCATGCGACCGCCGCGCGGCCGGGTGGTGTCCTCGCCGTGGCAGTCCGTGTTGACGCTGCTTCCCTATCTGAGCCCTGTCGCACCGCGGTTGATGCGGTCGTCCGCGCTGGTGGGCATCCAGCGGGTCTCGCCCGGCGAGGCCGAGCAGATCGGCCGGATCCTGGGGCTGGCGCGCGCCGAGTACGAGGCGCTGCCCACCCTGGCGGACGGTGTCACCCTCTGGGTGGCGGGGCGCGAACACCATTGGGTGATGACGAACGCGACGGACGCCGAGACCGGACTGCTGGGCACAGCTCGCCGGATGGACTGATTCCTGCACCGTTCGGCCCACGAACACCCCTCCCTCCGGGGAAAATGGACCACGCACCGAATCCGTTCGATCGAAGGGACGCCGTCATGGGCACCCAGCAGGAAAAGGACGAGCTCTACGCTCTCGACATCTCGGATGTGACGTGGCTCAGCGCGCCCGGCACCGAGGAGGCGGAGGAGCGGGTCGAGATCGCGCATCTGCCGGACGGCGCCGTCGCCATGCGCTCCTCGCTGGACCCGGACACCGTCCTGCGGTACACCGAGGCGGAGTGGACGGCGTTCGTCCTGGGCGCTCGCGACGGTGAGTTCGACCTCACATAGGTCCCCTCACATACGTCCCCTCGCACAGGTCCCCTCACACAGCTCCCTCACACAGGTCCGGCGTCACGCGGGTTCGGTCCCGCGGAGGCGCCGGAGCGCCGCGAAGGGTGGTGGCCGCCGGAGTGAGCTTTCCCGCTTCACCCTGTACGTGTATGGCACGGATTGACCGTCTCGTCGTCCCCGTTCCTTCGCACGTCGTTCACCGGGGTGCGACACCCGGCCCGTGGGGCGGGGTTTGCCGTGCCCTACGCCCTGCCTGAGTTCACCGGATGGCGATTAGGGTGGGTGGGGCGCGGCAGAAGAAACCTGCGAGCAGGTGATGCGCGTCGCAAGGGGGAGAGCCGGGCGTACCGGCACATCGGGAACGGTCGCCCCCACCCACCACGGCACAAGGGTGCTCGACCACACCAGGAGGCAAAGTGAACGGCGATCGGGACGAGATCCGCGGCGGATGGGACATGCCCGTCGACGAGTCGTCCGACGCGGATCCCGCCGAGATGACGGGTGAGTTCACCATCGACTACACCCCTCCCGCCTGGTACACGCAGAACGCGGCGGGGGACTCGTCGGGAGGAGCGGGCTCACACCTGGCGCCGCCTCCGCCGCCGGTCGGGGCGCCCCTGTCCTCGCCTGACCTGTCGGCGACGCCGGGCGGCTTCGACCCCAACTGGGCACCCGCCCCTCCGGCGCCCGCCGAGCCGGCCGTCCCCGCGGCGACGGAGGCCCCGGTCTCCCCCGCCGTACCGGAGACGCCGTACGCTCCTGCTCCGCACACGCAGGCTCCGGATACCCAGGCTCCGGACGCTCCCGCTCCGCACACGCAGGCGCAGGACGCTCCGGCTGCTGCTCCGGCGGCCGACAGCGGGGATGCCGGTCCGTTCGGCGGCGGTGATGTGGAGAGCGGCTCGACGATGCGGTTCTCGCCCGCCGCGCTCCAGCGGGAGATCGCGGAGCGCGAGGCGGAAGCCGCGGCCGGACCCGCCGAAGGGACGGGTTCCGAGGACGCTTCCTCACCCGTTACGCCCTTTACGTCCTCCGAGCCGGCCGCCTCCACCCTTCCTTCGCTCGCCGACACGGACTCCGAGGCCGCCTCCCGTACGCACGCGAGCTCCGCGGATTCCGAGGACGGCGGCACGGCCGGAGCGAGCGCCGACGAGGTCCCGGGACCCGATGGCGTACCCGCCCCCGACGGCGTTACGGGCACGGGCGCGCAGGACGTCGCACCCCTGGACGCGGGTCCCCAGGACGTCGGCCCCCAGGACGTGCCGCCTCCCGTCGCCGACGCCCCGCGGGCCGCCGCCGCACCGGTGCCGTGGTCGCCGCCCGCCCAGGGGGGCGCGCTGCCGCCGCTGCCCCCCACCTTCCAGCCGGCTGCTCCGGCGCCCTCCGCGCCGCAACCCGCGGCGCAGTGGCCCGGTTCCGCCCCGGCGAACGAGGCGCCCGGCGGCTACGGCTTCCCGCAGACGGGACAGCCGCCGCAAGCACCTCAGGCGCTTCAGTCCCCTCAGGCACCCCAGGCTCCCCAACAGCCGCACCAGCAACAGCCGTTCCCCGGTCAGCACGGTCAGCACGGTCAGCACGGCCCCGGAGCACCGCTACCGCCTCAGGCGCACCCCCAGGCCCCCCAGGGCGCGGGCGGGTACGGCTTCCCGCCGCAGGGCGGCTACGGCTTCCCGCAGACCGGCCACCCAGGCCAGCCGGGACAAGCACCCAACGCACCGCAGCCGCACGCGCCCTTCCCGGCCCAGGGCACCCCCAACCTCCCCGCCCCCGTCGCCCCGCAGCAGCCGGAGGCGTACGGACAGCAGCCCCAGGCCGCCCAGCCCCAGCCGCCTCAGCAGCAGCAACAACCGCCTGTCGACCCGCGTACGGGCGGAGCCTGGCCCACCCCCGTCGCGCACGACCAGCGCGAGCGGTCGGTGCCCGGCGCCCCGCTCGGGTACACGGCGGCCGTCGAGCTCTCCTCCGACCGGCTGGTGCGGGGCAAGCAGAAGGCCAAGAGCAGCCGTAACCCCTCCGCCGCCTCCCGGTTCAAGCTGGGCGGCAAGAAGGAGGAGGCCGAACGGCTGCGCAAGCTGGAGCTGATCCGCACCCCGGTGCTGTCGTGCTACCGGATCGCCGTCATCAGCCTCAAGGGCGGTGTCGGCAAGACCACCACGACGACCGCGCTGGGTTCGACGCTGGCCACCGAGCGGCAGGACAAGATCCTCGCCATCGACGCCAACCCGGACGCCGGCACGCTGGGCCGACGCGTGCGCCGCGAGACCGGGGCGACCATCCGCGACCTGGTGCAGGCGATCCCGTACCTCAACTCGTACATGGACATCCGGCGGTTCACCTCGCAGGCCCCCTCCGGTCTGGAGATCATCGCCAACGACGTGGACCCGGCGGTCTCCACGACGTTCAACGACGAGGACTACCGGCGCGCGATCGAGGTGCTCGGCAAGCAGTACCCGATCATCCTCACCGACTCGGGCACCGGGCTGCTCTACAGCGCGATGCGCGGGGTGCTCGACCTCGCCGACCAGCTGATCATCATCTCGACGCCCTCGGTCGACGGCGCGTCCAGCGCGTCGACGACGCTGGACTGGCTCTCGGCGCACGGCTACGCCGACCTGGTGCAGCGTTCGCTGACCGTCATCTCCGGCGTCCGCGAGACCGGCAAGATGATCAAGGTGGACGACATCGTCCAGCACTTCGAGACGCGCTGCCGCGGAGTCGTCGTCGTGCCGTTCGACGAGCACCTGGCGGCGGGCGCCGAGGTCGACCTCGACATGATGCGGCCCAAGACCCGTGAGGCGTACTTCCACCTCTCGGCGCTGGTGGCCGAGGACTTCGCGCGGGCCCAGCAGCAGCAGGGACTGTGGACGGGGGACGGCCAGAACCCGCCGCCGCAGTTCGCCCCGCCGATGCCCGGCCAGCAGGGCTACCCGGCGCCGGGACAGCCCATGCCGGGACAGCCGATGCCGGGACAGCCGATGCCGGGGCAGCCGGGCGTTCCCGGGCAGCACGTTCCCGGACAGCAGATGCCCGGACAGCAGATCCCCGGCCAGCAGCCGTACGCACCGCAGCAGCCCGGCCCCGGCCAGCCCTACCCGCAGCAGCCGCAGCCGCAGCACCCCGGGCACCCCCAGCCGGGACAGCAAGGGCAGCAGGCCGGACAGGCGCAGCCGGGGCACCAGCAGCCGTACGCCCAGCAGCAGCCCTACGGTGGACAGCCGCCGTACGGGGGATATCAGGCGGCAGGTCAGCCGGGTGGCCCCTACGCCCCGCAGGGGGCACCGGGCGGACCGCAGAACGGGTGGCTCCAGGCTCCTCCCCCGCAGGCCGGGCCCGGTGCGCCCGGGGCCGCCGCGCCGCAGCAGGCGCAGCCGGAGCAGCAGGGTGAGCACGCCAACCCGGCAGGCCAGCCCGAGTTGCAGGGTCCGGTGCCCCCCGCCGGCTGGCAGCAGACACCTCCGCAACCGCCGGCGGCGCCTCAGCAGTAGGGCAGAAGTGGTGTAGACCAATGGGGGTAAACGCAGGGCCTGTGAAGGGCCCGTACCGCTCGCGCGGTGCGGGCCCTTCCGCTATTCCCGCAGCCCACACGCTGTTTGACTGACCGTTGACGAGCCTCGACCACCGCTGATAAACCTTCGCTTCACCAACTGGCGAACCAGAGATCTACCCGCCTTCTTCAGCGAGTGATGACGCGAGGTCCCCGTCCATGGTCACTAGAGTTCCCCACCACTCCACCCGGCCACGCCGACGCCTGCGCCTCCTGCTGGCCTCCGGCGTGGCCGCCCTGGCACTCACCGCCGGATCCGTCGTCCCCGGAAACCTGCTCGCGCCCGCCCCCTCCGAGGCGCGCGCGGACGACGGGAAGACGACGCTCACGGTCGCCGTCGCGCAGAGCGTCGACTCGCTCAGCCCGTTCCTGGCGCAGCGGCTGCTCAGCACGAGCGTCCTGCGGCTGATGTACGACTTCCTCACCAACTACGACCCCAAGGACAACAAGGCGATCCCGGGCCTCGCCACCGCGTGGGAGCCCTCCGCGGACAAGCTGACGTGGACGTACACGATCCGCCCGGACTCGAAGTGGTCCGACGGGCAGCAGGCCACCGCGGAGGACGCGGCCTGGACGTTCAACAAGATGATGACGGACGAGGCTGCCGCGACCTCCAACGGCAGCTTCGTCGGCAACTTCGAGAAGGTGACCGCCCCCAGCAAGGACAAGCTGGTCATCAGGTTGAAGGAGCCGCAGGCCACGATGGCCGCGCTCGATGTGCCGATTGTCCCGAAGCACCTCTGGGAGAAGGTCGGCGACTTCTCGAAGTTCAACAACGACAAGGAGTTCCCCATCGTGGGGAACGGTCCGTTCATCGTGACGGACTACAAGGTCGACAGCTATGTGAAGCTGAAGGCCAACAAGGACTTCTGGCGCGGCTCCCCCAAGTTCGACGAACTGGTCTTCCGCTACTACAAGGACCAGGACGCGGCCGTGGCCGCCCTGCGCAAGGGCGAGGTGTCCTTCGTCGCGGGCAGCCCCAGCCTGACCCCGGCCCAGTCCGCCTCGCTGGAGAGCGCCCCGGACATCAAGGTGAACGACGCCCCGGGCCGCCGCTTCTTCGCGCTCGCCGTCAACCCCGGCGCCCGCACCAAGGACGGACAGAAGTTCGGCGACGGGCACCCGGCGCTGCTTGACCAGAAGGTGCGGCACGCGCTGTTCATGGCGGTCGACCGCAAGACCATCATCGACAAGGTCTTTCAGGGCCACGCCGTCGAGGGCGAGGGCTACATCCCGCCACGCTTCGGCGACTACTTCTGGAAGCCGTCGGCGGACCAGAAGCTGGCCTACGACCCGGCGAAGGCCGCGACCCTCCTGGACGAGGCCGGGTACAAGAAGAACGGCGCGGGCCAGCGCGTCGGCAAGGACGGCAAGCCGCTCGACTTCCGCATCCTCTGCCACGCCACAGACCCCAACGACAAGGCGATCGGCAAGTACCTCCAGGAGTGGTGGGGCGAGCAGGGTATCGGGCTGAAGGTCGACTGCCTCGACAACGTTTCCGACCCCTGGTACGCCGGTGAGTACGACCTCGCCTTCGACGGCTGGTCCGTCAACCCCGACCCCGACTTCGTCCTGTCGATCCACACCTGCGACGCCCTGCCGGCCAAGGCGAAGGAGACGGCCTCGACCGACAACTTCATCTGCGACAAGCAGTACGACGAGCTCTACAAGAAGCAACTGGCCGAGTACGACCCCGCCAAGCGGGCGGATCTGGTCAAACAACTGGAGTCACGGCTGTACGACACCGGGTACATGAACGTCATGGCGTACCCGAATGCCGTCGAGGCCTACCGCACCGACCACATCGAGTCCATCACCACCATGCCGTCGGCCGCGGGCAACATCTACGGCCAGGACGGCTACTGGAGCTGGTGGTCGGCGGTCCCGGCCGCCGGGGCCTCCTCGTCCGGTTCCTCCGACTCCGGTGGCAGCTCCACCGGAGTGTTCATCGGGGTCGGGATCGCCGTCGTCGTCCTCGCCGGTGGCGGACTCCTGTTCGCCATGCGTCGCCGCTCCACCGCGGAAGACCGTGAATAGTCCATGAGCTCAGAAAGCACTCCCGCCCTGCGAGAGGGCGCGGCGGGCGTGGCGAGCACCGAATCCGGCGGCCCGGCTCCGGCCGGGCCGTCGGCCCGCTCCCCGCGCTCCCGCTCCACCGCCGCCTACGCCCGCTACGCGGCGGGCAAGCTCGCGGGGGCGGCCGTCTCCCTCTTCGCCGTCCTCGTCACCAGCTTCTTCCTCTTCCGGCTGATCCCCGGCGACCCGGTCAAGCAGATGACCGGCGGCCGTCAGGTGTCGACCGAGCAGATCGCGGCGATGCGCCGTGAGTTCGGCCTCGACCTGCCGCTGTGGGAGCAGTTCACCCAGTACTGCGGCAAGGCTCTGACCGGCGACTTCGGTACGTCGTACCAGTTCCGCGCCCCGGTCGTCGACAAGATCGCCGAGGCGCTGCCCGCCACCCTGTTGCTGACCGGCACCGCCTTCGTGATCTACACGCTGCTCGGCATCTGGCTGGGCGCCCGCTCCGCTTGGCGCAAGGGCAGTACCGGGGACCGCGCCAACACCGCGTTCGCGCTGACGCTGTACTCGGTGCCCTCGTTCTGGCTCGGCCTGCTCCTCATCATCACCCTGTCGGTGGGCATCGGCCCGATCCCCGGGCTCTTCCCGACCGGCGGTATGGAGTCCGGCGACACCGAGGGCTTCGACCGGGTGCTGGACATCGCCCACCACATGGTGCTGCCCGTCATCACGCTCGTCGCCGTGGAGTACGCGCGCACCCTGCTGGTGATGCGCTCCTCGCTGCTGGACGAGATGGGCAGCGACTATCTGACGACCGCCCGCGCCAAGGGGCTGCGCGACGACCTCGTCCGCCGGAAGCACGCCGTGCCGAACGCGATGCTGCCGACCGTGACGCTGCTCTTCGTGAACCTCGGCACGACGGTCGCCGGGGCGATCCTGGTGGAGACCGTGTTCTCCTGGCCGGGGCTCGGCGGCCTCTTCTACCAGGCGCTGAGCGTGCCCGACCTGCCATTGGTGCAGGCGCTGTTCTTCGTGTTCGCCGCCGCGGTGATCCTGATGAACACGCTGGCCGATGTGATCTATCCGCTGCTCGATCCCCGGGTGGGCCGATGACGACGTCGATGCAGAAGCCCGAGCCGCTGGAGCCGGACGCCCGGAAGCCCTCCGGGCAGCCGGAGAAGGCGGCCCCGGTACAGAGCCCGCGCGCCCTCACCCGGGCCCGGCGGCGGCAGGCGGTGCTCCGCTTCTGGCGGCAGTACCGCACGCACCGCGCCGGTCTCGTCGGACTCGCCGTGCTGGCGGTGATCGCCCTGCTCGCGCTGACCGCCCCGCTGCTGGTGGGAGCCGACTCGCAGAGCGTGACGACCGCCCCGGGCGGCCCGATGGAGGCGCCGAGCGGTGCATTCCCGCTCGGGACCGACCAGTTCGGCCGCAGCCTGCTGGCCCTGATGCTCTGGGGCACCCGGGTCTCGCTGACGGTCGGCCTGCTCGCCGCCTTCCTGTCCGTGGCGATCGGCACCCTCATCGGGATCACCGCCGGCCACTTCAAGGGCTGGTACGCCACCGTCATCATGCGGGTCACCGACTGGTTCCTGGTGATGCCGACCCTGGTGCTGGCCATCGCCCTGGCCACGGTCCTGTCCCGGTCGGTGTGGACGACGATCCTGGCGATCGGCGTGACGACCTGGCCGACGACCGCACGCCTGGTCCGCGCCCAGACCCTGTCCGTCGAGTCCCGCCCGTACATCGAACGCTCCCGGGCGCTCGGCGGCGGACACCGCCACATCATGTCCCGTCACGTCCTGCCCAATGTGATGCCGCTGGTGCTGGCCCAGACCACACTCGTGATCTCCACCGCCATCCTCACCGAGGCGACCCTCGCCTTCCTCGGGCTCAGCGATCCCACGATCGTCTCCTGGGGCGGTCTGCTCCAGGACGCCCGCGAGGCCGGCGCGGTCAGCTCCGGCAACTGGTGGTACCTCGCTCCGCCCGGACTCGCCATCGCCGTGGTCGCCCTCGCCTTCACCCTGTGCGGCCGTGCCATCGAGTCCGTGCTCAACCCCAAGCTGGGGGTGTCCCGTTGACCGCCACGACCACGACCACCACACCGAACCCGGACCCGGCCGACTCCCCCGACCCGACGAGGCCCACCGGCGATCCGCCGCTCCTGGAGGTGCGGAACCTGACCGTCACCTACGGGGGCGGGGCCGACGCCGTCCCCGCCGTACGGGGGGTCGATCTGCGGGTCGAGGCCGGGCAGAAGCTCGGCATCGCCGGGGAATCCGGCTGCGGCAAGTCGACGCTGGCCCTCGCGCTGCTACGGCTGCTGCCCGCGACGGCCACGCTGACCGGCGAGATCCTCCTCGACGGCGAGGACGTCCTGACCATGAAGTGGGGGCGGCTGCGGGCGGTCCGCTGGGCGGGCGCGTCGATCGTCTTCCAGGGCGCGATGCACTCGCTGAACGCCGTGCACCGGGTCGGGGACCAGATCGCCGAGCCGATCCTGCTCCACAGCAGGGCCACCCCTGCCGCCGCCCGCAAGCGGGCCGGTGAGCTGCTGGAGCAGGTGGGGCTGCCCGCCGCCCGGGCCCAGGCCTATCCGCACGAGCTGTCGGGCGGTCAGCGGCAGCGCGTGATGATCGCCATGGCGCTGGCCTGCGATCCGCGGCTGATCGTCGCGGACGAGCCGACCACCGCCCTCGACGTGATGATCCAGGCGCAGATCCTGCGGCTGATCGAGGCGCTCGTCGCGGACCAGGGCGTCGGGCTGATCATGATCAGCCACGACCTCGCGGTGCTCGCCGACACCTGTGACCGGCTCTCGGTGATGTACGCGGGCCGGGTCGTCGAGGAGGGTCCCGCCCGGCAGGTGTACACGGACGCCCGCCACCCGTACGGCAAGGCGCTCTCCGCCGCGTTCCCGAGGATCGGGGACCTCTCCTCCCGGCACGCCCCGCGCGGCCTGCCGGGAGACCCACCGGACCCCTCGGCACTGCCCGGCGGGTGCACCTTCCATCCGCGCTGCCCGGTGGCGCTCGACTCCTGCGCCACCGAGGACCAGGAGCTGCGGGACGTTGGTGCCGAGCACCGGGCCGCCTGCGTCCTGGTGGACGCCCCCGCCGCCGGCGACCCGAGGAGCACGACATGAGCACCATCCCTCCGGCCGGCGCCGCTCCTCCGGTCGGCACCCCTCCGGTCGACACCGCTCCCCTGCTCAGCGCCGAGACGCTGAAGGTCGCCTTTCCCGGCCGGCGCGGGGCCGCCACCGCCCGCGCCGTCGACGGCGTCGACCTCGACATCCGTCCCGGCGAGATCGTCGCGCTGGTGGGCGAGTCCGGTTGCGGCAAGACGACGCTCGCCCGCTCCCTGCTCGGCCTGGTCCCGCCCACCTCTGGCCGGGTCACCTTCGGCGGCGCCCCGCTCGACTACTCGGGCCGGGCGCTCAAGGCGTACCGCAAGCGCGTGCAGTTGGTCCTCCAGGACCCCAGCGGCTCGCTCAACCCGCGGCACACGGTGTACGACGCGGTGGCCGAGGGGCTGCGCATCCACGGGTACGCGGGCGACGAGCGGGCGGCCGTCTCGGAAGCCCTCTCCCGGGCCGGGCTGCGACCGCCGGAGCGGTTCTTCCTGCGCTTCCCGCACGAGTTGTCGGGCGGTCAGCGCCAGCGCGTCGTGATCGCCGGGGCCCTGGTGCTGGAGCCGGAGCTGATCGTGGCCGACGAGCCGGTGGCCTCGCTGGACGCGTCGGTACGGGGCGAGATCCTGGCGCTGCTGCTGCGTCTGCGGGACGAGCTGGGGCTCTCGGCCCTGGTCGTCACCCACGATCTGGGGCTCGCCTGGAACATCGCGGACCGGGTGGCGGTGATGTATCTGGGCCGGATCGTCGAGACGGGCCCGGTCGAGCAGCTGCTGACGGCCCCCCGGCATCCGTACACACGGGCCCTGTTGTCCGTGCTCCCGGAGGCGGAGGGTGAACCGGTCGTGCTGGCCGGGGAGCCGCCGGACCCCTCGAAGGTGCCCGGTGGCTGCCGGTTCCACGTCCGCTGCCAGGTCCTGGCTTCGGGCGAGGCGGAGCGGGCGGGCGTGGCGGAGGCATGCCGCACGGTGGATCTCCCGGTGCTGAGCGGCGGCGGGGGCACCCAGGTGGCGTGCCACTGGGCGGCGGCGTGCGGTGGGGAGGACCGGGGCGGGCCCGCCGAGGCGCCCGCCTGAGGCAGGTGCTGTTCAACGGGTCCGGTAGCGGGCGTAGATCAGTCCACTGGCGAAGGCGCGCTCCTCGACCAGTTCGAGGTCGAGGCGCACGCCGTCGGGGAAGAACCGCTTGCCGCCGCCGACCACACTCGTGGTGATGAAAAGGTGGTACTCGTCCACCAGGCCGGCCGCGATGGCCTGGCCGGCGAGGTTCGGGCCGTCGACGGTGAGGTCGTGTTCGGCCTCGGCCTTGAGCCGGCGCACCGCGTCCGGGTCGAAGGTCCGCTCGACCCTGGTCCTCGCGCTGGACACCTCGTCGAGCGTCGTGGAGTACACGACCTTCTCCGCGGCCTGCCAGTCACGGGCGTACTGGAGGATGTGCGGCGGCTGGTCGGGCTCGGTGTGCGCGGTCTCCCAGTAGACCATCGTCTCGTACATCCGCCGGCCGTAGAGGTACGTGCCGACGGGGCGGAAGAGGTCGCCGACGAAGGTGTGCACCTCCGGATCCTCGGCCCCGGTGCCGAGGCTGCCCTCCGCCGCCTCGGCGTAGCCGTCGAGCGAGGTGATCATGGAGTAGATGAGCTTGGCCACGGTGTCTCCTTCTGTGCGGACGCGCGCCTGTCGGCGGTCCCGCAGAGATGGACCGCCGGGCCCCGCGGAATTCATCGGCCGGCATGCGTCGTCACCCCGCCGCGAAAGACCGCAAAGAGTTCTTCGCGAAGAGATCTTTGCGAAGAACTCTTTGCGGTCTACAGTCTGCCGCATGACAGACGACACTCCGCACCCTTCCGACGACCCGTCCCTGGACGAGGGATCGGTCGTCCTGGACGCCAAGGGGCTGCGCGCCATGGCGCACCCGGTCCGCGTACAGCTGATCGGGCTGCTGCGAAAGCACGGCCCGTCCACGGCCACCCGTCTCGCGGAGCGGCTCGGGGTGAACTCCGGAACGGCCAGCTACCACCTGCGGCAGCTCGGCGCGGCGGGCTTCGTCGAGGAGGACACGGAACGCGGCAACGCCCGCGAGCGCTGGTGGCGTTCGGTGCACCGGACGACCTGGTTCAACGACCCGGAACTGGCCGAGCGGGAACCCGAGGCCGCCCTCGCCTACCAGCAGTCCGTCGCCTCCATCTACGCCCTGCGCACCCAGCAGACGCTGAACGATCTGCAGACGATGCCCCGCGTCTGGCGGGAGCGGTTCGACCTGAGCGACTGGGTCCTGCGGCTCACCCCCGAGGAAGCGACCGACCTCTACCAGGAGTTGTGGGACGTCATCGGCCGCTACCGGCGGGACACCCCGGAGAACGCGGCGACCGCCCCGGCGGGCGCGGAGCGCGTCGGCGTCATCACCCACTTCCTGCCCGAGCCGAACACGCCCGCCCCGGAAGCCGAGGCACCGTGAGCACCGGGGACCCGGGCGGCACCGGCGTCATACCCGCCGACCGGTCCTTACGGCCGCTGGCCGGGGTGCTGGCGGCCATCGCCGCTTCCGTGACCGGCACCCGGATCTCCCTGATCGCCCTCCCCTGGTTCGTCCTCGTCACCACGGGCAGTGCGACGCGGACCGGGCTTGTCGCCTTCTGCGAGATGGCCCCCTACGTCCTGGTCAAGGCGTTGTCCGGCCCGCTGGTGGACCGCACGGGCCCACGGACCGTCTCCTGGACCACGGACCTGGCGAGCGCGGCCGCAGCCGCGGCGATCCCGCTGCTGCACACCCTGGACCTGCTGTCCTTCCCCGTTCTGCTGGGCCTGGTCGCGGTGATCGGGTCCGCTCGCGGTCCGGGCGACCTGGCGAAGGAGGTCATGGTCCCGGAGGCCGCCGAGCGCGCCGGAACACCCCTGGAGCGGGCCATGGGCCTGTCCGGTGTGATCGAGCGGCTCGCCTCCACCATCGGTCCGGCGGCGGGCGGCGCCCTGGTGGCGCTGCTCGGCCCCATGACGGGCCTGGTCGTCAACGCGGGCTGCTTCGTCCTCGGTTCGGTGATCGTCGCGGTCGCGCTGCCGCGCGGCACGGGGCGTCCGGCCGTGGCCCCCTCAGTATCTGCCGACGCCCAGGAGCCGGGCTACTGGCGGCGGTTCGGCGAGGGCTTCACCCATCTGCGCGGCGATCCGTTGCTGCTCGCCGTCATCGTCGTGGTCGGGATCACCAACCTGCTGGACGCGGCGCTGACCACCCTGATGATCCCCGTGTGGGCCGGGGAGTCCGGCAACGGTCCGGCGGCGATCGGCGTTGTCAGCACGGTGATGGGGGCCGCCGCGGTGGGCGGGAGTCTCATCGCGGCGATGGCCGCCCACCGGCTGCCCCGCAGGGTGGTGTTCCTCGTCGGGTTCCTGCTGGCCGGGGCTCCGAGGTTCCTGGTCCTCGCGGTGGACGCCCCCTTGGGCGTGGTGCTGGCCGTCTTCGCCGTCAGCGGCTTCGGAGCCGGGTTCATCAACCCCGTGCTGGGGGCCGTCTTCGTCGAACGGGTGCCGCGCCGGATGCTGGGCCGGGTCAACGCCCTCGGGGACTCGCTGGCCTGGTCCGGCATCCCGCTCGGCGGGCTGCTCGCCGGGGCGGCGGTGACGGCTGCCGGACTGGCTCCGGTGCTGCTCGTCTGCGGGGCCGCGTACTTCCTCACCACGACCCTGGCCGGGCTGCGGCCGGAGTGGCGGGCCATGGACCGCACCCGGGAGCACGGCGTACCCGGGGAGGCGGTTCAGGACGGGGCGAAGGCGGTGCCCTGATCACCGCGTGCCGGTCGGCCCGCCAGGGTGGTGGATCGCCCCCGACAGTTCGCCGAGCGGCCGGCCCGTGCCGCCCCAGCGGTGCTGGATGATCTCGGCGGCGATCGAGACCGCCGTCTCCTCCGGTGTACGGGCTCCGAGATCGAGGCCCACGGGCGAGGCGAGGCGCGCGAGGTGGGCCTCGTCCACCCCGGCCGCGCGCAGCCGGGCCAGCCGGTCGCGGTGGGTGCGGCGGCTGCCCATCACCCCGATGTACGCGGCGGGCGTGCGCAACGCGGCGGCGAGCAGGGGCACATCGAACTTCGGGTCGTGGGTGAGGACGCAGATCACCGTACGGGTGTCGACCTCGGCCGCCTCCAGATAGTCGTGCGGCCAGGCGCAGACGACTTCGTCGGCGACCGGGAACCGCTCCCGGGTGGCGAAGGCGGGGCGGGCGTCGCAGACGGTGACCCGGTAGCCGAGGAACGAGCCGATGCGGGCGGTGGCCGCCGCGTGGTCGATCGCGCCGAAGACGAGCATGCGGGGCGGCGGGGCGTACGTCCGGACGAAGACGGCGACCTCCTGCATCCGGCGCTGGCCATGCGCCCCGTACCACTGGGTCCCGGTGTGCCCCTGGGCCAGCAGCCCCCGGGCGTCGTCGGTGACGGCGGCGTCCAGCCCTTCGGAACCGAGAGTGCCGGGGCTGCCAGGGGTGTCGGCGGGCCGGACGACCAGGCGTGCTCCGGTCTCCGCGGCTCCGGACAGGACCGTGGCCTCGGCGACCGGCCGATCGGCGGCGATCAGGTCCAGCACGGCCGCGAGATCCTCGCGTTCGGCGGCGGTCGCGTAGGCGCGCACCAGGACCTCGATCGTGCCGCCGCAGGTCAGGCCCGTCCCGAACGCCTCGTCGTCGCTGATCCCGTACGACACCACGCGCGGCCCGGCCCCGGCGAGCACCTCGCGGGCGACCTCGTACACGTCGCCCTCGACACAGCCTCCGGAGACGCTGCCGAGCACCGTCCCCGCCGCGTCGACGGCCAGCACGGCACCGGGGTCGCGGGGCGCGCTGCCGTGCACGGCGACGACGGTCGCCAGGGCGAAGGGGATGCCGTCGGCACACCGGGCACGGAGGTCGGGCAGGATGTCGCGCACGCTGTCAGCATCCGCCGTCCCCGGCCGGACCGCACGGCGGGAATGTGACGAGTGGCCCCGACGTCAGTGGCTGAGGTCGTAGGCGGCGGTCAGCTCGCCGGCGCGCTTCACATCGGCGGCCATGGCGACCAGGAGGTCGTCGATCGAGTCGAACCTCAGCATGCCGCGGACGTACGCGAGGAAGTCGATGGCCACGTGCAGCCCGTACAGGTCCAGGTCGACGCGGCCGATGGCGTACGCCTCGACGGTCCGATCGACGCCGTCGAACTGCGGGTTCGTGCCGACCGAGATCGCGGCGGGCATCGACTCACCGTCCACCTCCAGCCAGCCGGCGTAGACGCCGTCGGCGGGGATCGCGGTGTGCGGGAGGGTCTCGACGTTGGCCGTCGGGAAGCCCAGCTCCCGGCCGCGCTGCGCGCCGCGCACCACGATGCCCTCGACCCGGTGCGGGCGGCCGAGGATCTCGGCGGCCCCGTCGACGTCGCCCTCGGCGATCAGCCGTCGGGTGAGCGTGGAGGAGAACGGCTGTCCGCCGCCCGCCTCGCCGGTGACGTACAGGTCGATGACCTCGACGGTGTAGTCGTAGGTGGCGCCCAGCTCGGTCAGGAGCGCGACGTTCCCCGCGGCCTTGTGGCCGAAGCGGAAGTTGGGGCCCTCGATGACGGCCTTGGCGTGCAGCCGGTCGACGAGGACCTTCGCGATGAAGTCGGCGGGCGACAGCTTGGAGAACTCGGCGGTGAACGGCAGGATCAGCACGGCGTCCACGCCCAGCTCGGCCATCAGCTCGGCGCGGCGGTGGTGCGGGGCGAGCAGCGGCGGGTGGCTGCCGGGGCGGACGACCTCGCTGGGGTGCGGGTCGAAGGTGACGACGACCGACGGGACGCCCAGCTCACGGGCGCGCTCGACGGCCCGGCCGATGATCAGCTGGTGTCCGCGGTGCACGCCGTCGTAGGAGCCGATGGTGACGACGCTGCGCCCCCAGTCCTGGGGGATGTCCTCCAAGCCACGCCAGCGCTGCACTGTGACCGCTCCTCGCCCGAACCTGTGTACGTGTGTATGTCGATTACGCAGGTCTAAGACTGCCATGCTCACGTCCCGCCGCCTGCATCGGCATCGGCATCGGCGGGCGTGATGTCTCCAACGCCTCGACCGTGCGCCGGGCGCTCGGCCCCACGACCGCCGCCCACTCCTGCGGGGCGTCGGCCAGCCAGCGGGTGACGAGTACGGCGAATCCGGGCACCGCGCGGGCCAGCTCGACCAGCCCCCGGTCGAAACGGGCGGCGCCCTCGGGGGTGCGGACCAGCAGCATCCCGGTGCGGTGGACGAGTGCGCGGGTACGGATCTCCGGGCGGCGCTCCGAGCCCTCGGCGGCGGCCCGCAGCAGGGCCTCCAACACGTCCGGGTCCCGGCCGGTGACCTGCTCGAACTCCAGCAGGACCTCCAGCAGCTCCGCCCGCAGCGGCCGGGAGGCGGCGCTGCCGGCCCCGGCGAGGACCCGGGCGAGCGCGGCGCGGACCGGCGGCGGTGCGGGGCGGTCCCGCAGCAGCCCGGTCACCAGGGGCAGGAGAAGTGCCCGGGCGGCCGGACCGTGCTCCAGGCGGAGGTCGACGTACTCGGCGGCGTGCGTGCCGTCCTCGGGATGGGCGTCGATGTACTCCCGTAAGAGTCCGGCGACGTGCAGCGCGAGGGCGGGCGTGTCGAGCCCGGCCAGCGCCCGCAGCACCGCTCCCCCACCGTCCCCGGGGCGGGCGAGGCGGGCGCGGAGGGCGGCGAGGACCGGCTCCTGGTGGGCCGGGAACACCTCGGCGAGCAGTTCGACGGGCAGCCGGGGGTCTCCGGCGGCGAACGCGCGCAGCGCCCCGGGGAGGTGGGTTCTCCTGGCCACCGGGTCGCGGACGAGGAGGGTGAGGGCGGCGCCGTGCAGGGCGGCGTCCTCGGGGCGGTCCAGCAGGACCTCGGCGGCGGAGCGCAGCAGGGCCCGGTCGCCCTCGGCGGTGACCCGCTGCTGGAGGAGTCCGCCGTAGCGGGCGGCGGCGGAGCGGCGGGCCGGGCGGTCCTCGTCGCGGGCCCAGCGCTCCACGGCCCGGCAGAGCGCGGTGGGCTCGTCCTCGGCGAGGGCCAGCAGCAGCTCCCCGGCGCGCTGGTGCGGGGTGGCGATCAGCGCGTCGGCCAGTTCGTCGAGGGCGAGGTCGCGGCGGGCGTACAGCAGGGCCTGCGCGGCGGCGGCGACCGTGGGGCGCAGCGGGACGTCCGGCGCGTCGGGGCCCACGAGCAGCGGGCGTTCGTCGGTGAACCAGCGGCACAGCAGCGGCTGCACGGCCGGGGCGTCGAGGGCGAGGCGGCGGGCGACCGCGTCCAGATAGCGTTCGTCGCCGTCGGTGCGGGGCAGTCCGTCGGCGGGCACGAGGCGGCGGAGCAGATCGATGCGGTCTTCCTCGGGCAGTCTCAGCCGCCGCCAGAACCAGGGCCCGAACTCCCCGTACGCCCCGAGTCCCTCGGGGGCGGCGGTGCGGCGGGTGATGCGTCCGGCGAGGACCCGCAGGACGCCGAGATAGGGGCGGGCGTCGGGCACCCGCAGCAGGCTGCCGTTCAACAGGTGGGCCGCCCACCAGGCGGCGTCCTCGTCGCGCGGGCCCGCGTCGGTCCACAGCCGGTCCAGCGCCTCGATCAGGTCGGCCATCCGGTGCGCGAGCGCGGCGGTGCCCTGGCGGCGGCCGAGGAGCACCATCGCCTGGATCACCGGTCCGATGCGGTGCCGGGGCACGGGCAGGCTGCGGGGTTCGCCGGCGGTGCGGGGGTGCGGGACCCGTTCCGGGCCGCCGCTCCCCCGGTGCCAGCGGTGCACCAGGGACCGCAGGGCCGCGTCCAGGTCGAGGTGGGCGCCCTGCACCCAGTCGCCGAGCTCCTCGTGGGCGAAGCGGTAGCCCGCCCCGGCGGGGACGAGGAGGCCCTCGGTGAGGACGGCGGAGGCCCAGCCGGTGCGCCAGGGGAAGATCTCCTCGAACGCCGTCCGGTCCAGCTCGCCCTGGCCCGGCCCCAGACAGCGGCGGGCCGCCTCGTGGACCTGGCCCGCGACCCCGGCGGCGAGCCGGCGCACGGCGGCGCCGCGGGGCTGTTCGTCGGCGGCGGCCGCGATCCGGACCGCGACGCGCACGCACAGCAGATCGAGGTGGGCGCCGAAGACGTCCTCGGTGTCGGGGCGGCCCGGCACCCCGGGCGGCAGCGCGGCGCGGACCTCGGCGAGGAGCCGCAGGGTGAGCGGGTGCCGGTCGTGGCCGGGGGCGAGGGCGGCGGGCGGGATGCCGTAGGCCTCCTTGGCCCGCTCGGCCTGCTCGGGGGTGAGGTCGCCCAGGCGCAGGGCGGCCGGCAGCCTGCGGGCGGGACGGTGCGGGCGGTGCAGGGCGCCCGGCGGGTAGAGGACGCCCGCGGTCTCCCAGTGCTCGGGGCGGCAGGCCACGACGAGCCGGACGCCCTGCTCGCGCAGCCAGGCGGCGGTGCCTGCCGTCCAGTCGGCGAGCCGGTGGGCCAGCAGCGGCTCCATCTCCTCGGGTCCGTCGAGGACCACCAGGAGCGGCTGCCCGGCGTCGGCGGCGAGCCGGGCGACGCGCTCCGGGGTGGCCGTGCTCATGTCGCCGCGGGCGCCCGCCGCGGTCACGATCCGGGCGACACGGGCGAGGGCCCGGCTCGCGGCGTCCGCGATCGAGGTGTCCTCGGCCAGCAGGTCCGCGCCGCGCAGCCAGAGTGTGGGGGCGGGCGCGCCGCCGCCGGCGCGGCGGTCGGCGAGGGCGGCCAGTTCGGTGGTGCGGCCGGTGCCGGGCGCTCCGACGAGGCCGAGGACCAGCCCCGTACCGGCGGCGAAGGCGGCGAACTCGGCGTGGACGTCCGCGCGCTCGACGGGGGCGGTGCGGGCTCGCGGGCCGTCCGCCGAGCCGACGGAGGTGGCGGTGAGCTGGAGGGCCCCGGCGAGGTTGAGATCGGGGCCGTAGGCGGGGGCGGCGGTGGCGTTGCGGCGCAGCAGGGCGTCCAGCGTGTCGTCCGCGCCCCGGCTGATCGGGAGCGCGAGGCCGGCCGCCTCGTGCGGGGCGGTGAGGGCGGTGCAGAGGATGCCGACGACGGCGCCGGTGGCCGGGTCGGTGACGGGCCCGCCGATGGCCGCGCCCCCGGAGCGCAGGGCATCGCGGCCGTCGGTGCCCAGCGCCAGCTCCAGAGCGGCGGGGACCGGGTGGCCGCCACCGTCCGGTGCGGTGTAGGTGGCG
The DNA here is from genome assembly GCF_044768525.1 of Streptomyces sp. NPDC091287. Lineage (NCBI taxonomy): Bacteria > Bacillati > Actinomycetota > Actinomycetes > Kitasatosporales > Streptomycetaceae > Streptomyces > Streptomyces sp. NPDC091287. The sequence goes on along the minus strand of NZ_JBIVUV010000015.1, from coordinate 207,324 downwards.
GGGGTGGTGCCGAGCACCCGGGCCTCGCGCCGCCCGTGGGCGGCGATGTCCACGTAGCCGCCGGGCTCGGCGCGGTCGCGTCCGGCGATGGGCAGGGGCTCCGCGTCGAGGGCGTCGGGGCCACCGGTGCGCAGGAGGGCGAGGCCCAGGGCGGGCAGCGCGGTGATGTCGTCGGGGGCGACGGTGCAGGTGCGGCCGTCGGTGCCGTGCAGGAGGAGCGGGCCCGGGGAGGTCACGGCCTGGTGGGCGGTGACGACCGTGCCGCGGTCGTCCGCGACGAATCCCGTCCCTCGCGGCCGGCCGGCCTGATCACAGATTCTTACCAGCTTCGACCGGTCCCCACTGCCCATGGTGCGACGTTAGGCCGCCGGTGATCTCCTGGAGCGCGCGGACGGGAAAAGCGCCCCCCACGCCCCCGGTATTCACTCCGAGCGCCCGTCCAATGGGGTGAATAAGCGTGTCCCCCGGGGAGCAGGAATGGTGCCGGGGAGGGGAACGTGGAGCGGGCACCGGGTTGGGGGGTGGGTGCCCGCTCCACGCATGACCCGCCGAAGCGTGGGGTGCGGCAGGTGCGAGGTGTGGCTCAGGCGAAGACGGCGAGGCTCTTGGCCTTGCCCTTCTCCTCCTCGACGAGCACGAGGAACGCGCCGTCGGGCCCGAAGACCGCGACCGGCCCCGGCGGATGGGCGGGCATGTCCAGGCGTACGCCGTTGAGGAGCAGCTTGGCGCGCTTCTCGTCCACGTCCCAGCGGGGGAAGGCGGAGGCGGCCGCCTCGGCGACCGGCATCACGGTCAGCTCCTCCTGGTGCTGGTCGAGCGTCCGGGCCTCGTCCAGTCCGTACGGGCCGACGCGGGTGCGGCGCAGCGCGGTCAGGTGGCCGCCGACGCCGAGTCCGGCGCCGAGGTCGCGGGCGATGGCGCGGATGTAGGTCCCCGAGGAACAGACGACGGAGACGACCAGGTCGAGGACGGGGGTGCCGTCCTCGGCGACGGCTTCGCGGACGTCGTAGACGCGGAAGGAGGAGACGGTCACCGGACGGGCCGGGATCTCGAACTCCTCGCCGCCGCGCACCCGCGCGTAGGACCGCTTGCCGTCGATCTTGATGGCGCTGACCTTGGACGGGACCTGCATGATCCGGCCGGTCAGTGCGGCCACCCCGGCGTCGATGGACTCGCGGGTCACGCCGGAGGCGTCGGTGGACGAGGTGATCTCGCCCTCGGCGTCGTCGGTGACGGTGTCCTGGCCGAGCCGGATCGTGCCGAGGTACTCCTTCTCGGTCAGGGCGAGGTGGCCCAGCAGCTTGGTGGCCCGCTGGACCCCGAGCACGAGGACTCCGGTCGCCATCGGGTCCAGCGTGCCTGCGTGGCCGACCCGCCGGGTGCGGGCGATGCCGCGCATCTTGGCGACGACGTCGTGCGAAGTGAAGCCGGACGGCTTGTCGACGATGACAAGGCCGCCCTCCCGTCGCCCGCCACCGCCCTTGTCCGAGGTCACTTCGCTCCCACTGTCATCATTCGGAGTGGTGGTCTGCTCGGTCATGCGGAGGCCGGGCCCTCGTTCTTCTCGGAGGATCCGTCGGTCCCGGTCTTCTCGGAGGATCCGTCGGTCCCGGTCCCGGTCTCGTCGTCCTCGTCCTCGGGCTTGCGGTACGGGTCGGCGTCGCCGGCGTACTGCGCGCCCGTGGACACCTGGCGCACCTCCGCGTCCTTGGCCCGCGCCTTGTCGAGGAGGTCCTCGATGGTGCGGGCGTTGTCCGGGAGGGCGTCCGGGACGAAGGCCAGGCTCGGCGTGAACCTGACCCCGGTCTGCCGGCCGACCTCGGTGCGGAGGACGCCCTTGGCGCTCTCCAGCGCCGCGGCGGAGGCCGCGCGCTCCTCGTCGTCGCCGTAGACCGTGTAGAAGACCGTGGCCTCCCGCAGGTCGCCGGTGACCCGGGCGTCCGTGATCGTCACGAATCCCAGCCGCGGATCCTTGATTCGCCGGTCCAGGGTCTCCGCGACCACGACCTGGATGCGATCGGCCAGCTTGCGGGCCCGCGCGTTGTCGGTCACCGGTCCGTCACTCTTCCTTCTGATTTCGCTCGACTGTCAGTCTTCGTCACTGTGCAGCCGCCGTCTCACCGACAGCAGCTCCACCTCGGGGCGTCCCGCGACCAGCCGTTCGCAGCGGTCCAGTACGTCCGCGAGGTGTCCGGTGTCACCGGAGACCACGGCAAGGCCGATCTCGGCCCTGCGATGGAGATTCTGTCCGCCGGTCTCGGCCGCGCTCACCGCGTACTTGCGCTGGAGCTCGGCGACGATCGGGCGGACGACGGAACGCTTCTCCTTCAACGACCGTACGTCGCCGAGGAGCAGATCGAAGGACAGGGTCCCCACATACATGTATGTCCGGATGTCCCGCCGGTTCGGGTTCGTGCCCCGCCAGAGCTTGCCGGGGACATCAGAACCGTACCGGAACGGCCGGAGCCGATCGACGGAAATACGACCCGTCGACCGGCCCCGACCTTGGTGGAGGGGGGCCGGGAGCGAACTCCCGGACCCCTTCCCGAACCCCGCGGATCCTCGCGGACCCGAGAGTTGATCAGCCTCGCGGCTTCTCGCGGATCTCGTACGTCGCGATGACGTCGTCGATCTTGATGTCGTTGAAGTTTCCGAGGTTGATACCGCCCTCGAAGCCTTCGCGGATCTCGGTGACGTCGTCCTTGAAGCGGCGCAGACCGGAGATGTTGAGGCTCTCCGCGATGACCTTGCCATCGCGCAGCAGGCGCGCCTTGGTGTTGCGCTTGACCTCGCCGGAGCGGACCAGCACACCGGCGATGTTGCCCAGCTTGGACGAGCGGAAGATCTCGCGGATCTCCGCCGTGCCGAGCTCGACCTCTTCGTACTCCGGCTTGAGCAGACCCTTGAGGGCCGCTTCGATCTCTTCGATCGCCTGGTAGATGACCGAGTAGTACCGGACGTCCACGCCTTCGCGCTCGGCCATCTGCTCGGCACGCCCTGCGGCGCGCACGTTGAAGCCGATCACGATGGCGTCGGAGCCGGTCGCCAGGTTGATGTCCGACTCGGTGACCGCACCCACACCGCGGTGCAGGATCCGGATGTCGACCTCTTCGCCGACGTCGAGCTGGAGCAGCGAGGACTCGAGAGCCTCCACCGAACCGGACGCGTCGCCCTTGATGATGAGGTTGAGCTCCTGGACCAGACCGGCCTTGAGCGCCTCGTCCAGGTTCTCCAGGGAGAACCGGACGCCCTTGCGGGCGAAGTTGGCGTTGCGCTCACGGGCGGCACGCTTCTCGGCGATCTGACGGGCCGTACGGTCCTCGTCGACCACCAGGAGGTTGTCGCCGGCGCCCGGGACGTTGGTGAGACCGAGCACCAGGACGGGGGTCGAGGGACCCGCTTCCTGGACGTTCTGACCGCTGTCGTCGAGCATGGCGCGGACTCGGCCGTAGGCGTCGCCCACGACCACCGTGTCACCGATGCGCAGCGTTCCGCGCTGGACCAGGACGGTCGAGACGGCACCGCGACCGCGGTCGAGGTGGGACTCGATCGCAATACCCTGCGCGTCCTGCTCCGGGTTGGCCCGCAGGTCGAGCGAGGCGTCGGCGGTGAGGACGACGGCCTCCAGGAGCGCCTCGATGTTGAGGCCCTGCTTGGCGGAGATGTCGACGAACATGGTGTCGCCGCCGTACTCCTCGGCCACCAGACCGAACTCGGTGAGCTGCCCGCGCACCTTGGTCGGGTCGGCGCCCTCGACGTCGATCTTGTTGACCGCGACCACGATCGGCACCTCGGCCGCCTTGGCGTGGTTCAGCGCCTCGATCGTCTGGGGCATCACACCGTCGTTGGCCGCCACCACGAGGATCGCGATGTCGGTCGACTTCGCACCACGGGCACGCATGGCGGTGAACGCCTCGTGACCCGGGGTGTCGATGAAGGTGATCTTGCGGTCCTCGCCGTTGACCTCGGAGGAGACCTGGTACGCGCCGATGTGCTGCGTGATGCCGCCGGCCTCGCCCGCGACGACGTTCGTCTTGCGGATCGCGTCCAGCAGTCGGGTCTTACCGTGGTCGACGTGACCCATGACGGTCACGACCGGCGGACGCGAGACCAGAGCCTCTTCGCCGCCCTCGTCCTCGCCGAACTCGATGTCGAAGGACTCGAGCAGCTCGCGGTCCTCCTCCTCGGGGCTGACGATCTCCAGGACGTAGTTCATCTCCTCGGCGAGAAGCCGGAGCGTCTCGTCGGAAACGGACTGCGTGGCGGTGACCATCTCGCCGAGGTTCATCATCACGGCGACGAGCGACGCCGGGTTGGCGTTGATCTTCTCCGCGAAGTCGGTGAGCGAGGCGCCGCGCGACAGCCGGACGGCCTGTCCGTTGCCGCGAGGCAGCATGACGCCGCCGACCGACGGGGCCTGCATGGCCTCGTACTCCTGGCGCCTCTGCCGCTTCGACTTACGGCCACGACGCGCCGGACCGCCGGGACGACCGAACGCACCCTGTGTGCCACCGCGGCCACCGGGGCCACCGGGACGGCCACCGAAGCCGGGACGACCGCCGAAGCCGCCGCCGCCACCGGGACGACCGGCACCGCCGCCGCCACCGGGACCGGCCGGACGGCCGGCGAAGCCGCCGCCACCGCCGCCGCCGGGACGACCGGCGAAGCCGCCGCCGCCACCGGGACGACCGCCGCCGCCACCGGCACCGCCGGGACGACCGCCACCGCCGCCGGGACCACGGCCACCGCCGGGGCCACCGCCGGGACGCGGGCCCGCTGCGGGACGCTGCGGCATCATGCCCGGGTTGGGACGGTTACCGGCGGGACCGCCGCCGGGACGCGGAGACTGCGGGCGGGGCATGCCGCCCGGAGTGGGACGGGCACCGCCCTGACCCTGACCGCCCTGGGGGCGCGGGGCGCCGCCGGGGCCACTGCCCTGGGGACGCGGGGCGCCGGGGCGCTCCGAGCCGCCACCGGGGCGCGGGGCACCGCCCGGACGGGGCGCGCCGGGGCGCGCCATGCCGGTGGAACCGCCGGAGGTGAAGGGGTTGTTGCCCGGACGGGGACCGGCCGGACGGGCGCCGCCGGGGCGCGGGGCGCCCTGGCCCGCGGGACGTGCGGGGCGGTCGCCGCCACGCTCGCCACCACGGCCGCCGTCGCGCTGGGCACCGTCACGGCCGCCGTCGCGCTGACCGCCGTCACGCTGACCGCCGGCCGGAGCCGGACGGGCGGGTGCGGGACGGGGGCCGGGGGTGGCACCCGCGGGACGCGGGGCCTGGGGCTGCTGCGGGGCAGCAGGCTGGGCCGGAGCCGGAGCCGAGAACTCGGCGGCCGGGACCGGGGTCACCGGGGCCGCCTTCGGCGCGGGCTTCGGGCCCGGACGGGGGCCCGCCGACGGCGCGGAGGGCGCCGCCGGGGTGCTGCTGGGGGTCTCGGCCTCGGCGGCCGGCTTGGGAGCCGGTGCGCCGGGCTTCGGGGCCCCGGGACGTGCCGCAGCTGCCGGGGAGGGCGCTGCGGGCTTCCCGGGCGCCGCCTTGCGGGGCGCACCGGGCTTGGCAGCGGACTTGCCGGCGTTGCCGCCGGGCCCCTGCAGTGCGTCGGTCAACTTACGTACAACCGGCGCCTCGATCGTCGAGGACGCCGAACGGACGAATTCACCGAGTTCTTGGAGCTTGGCCATGACGACCTTGCTCTCGACGCCGAACTCCTTGGCGAGTTCGTATACCCGGACCTTAGCCACTTCGCTCCTTTTAGGTCCGGGTTACCGCCGGACCGTCGCTACTTCATGGGCGTACTCATCGCGTACTCATCGAGTGCTGCTCATCGCAATCTCGACCTACTTCCAACTCGCGAGGTACCTGACCGCACGGGGACCCGTGCCGTTCACTTTTCTTACGGTGCAACCCGCTCGACGAACCGCGTCAGTGCCGCGGTGTCGAACGGCCCCGTGGCCTTGAAGGCCCGGGGGAACGCCCGGCGGCGGACCGCCAGGTCGAGACAGACAGAGACGGGGTGCACGTAAGCACCCCGGCCGGGCAGCGTACCGCGTGGATCAGGGGCGCAGGCGCCCTCGTCCACCACGATGCGCAGCAGCTCGCTCTTGGCCGCTCGCTCCCGGCATCCCACACAGGTTCGCTCGGGGCAAGCGCGGGCTTGCGTCCGGCCAGACACGTTTAAGTCTACCTCCCCGTACCGACCTCGCCGCTTTGGGGCAGAAATCGAACGGATGTTGTCGTGATCTCAGCGGCGTAGCGCCCAGATCTATTCCCTGGAGCCCTTCCGGGTCAACGCCTTTCCGAGCGCTCCCGGGCCCGCTCGGCCCGCTCGCGGTCGGCGTTCTCGCGCTCCTCGTCCGTCTCGGTGTCCGGACGGATGTCGATGCGCCAGCCGGTGAGGCGGGCGGCGAGGCGGGCGTTCTGACCCTCCTTGCCGATCGCCAGCGACAGCTGGTAGTCCGGCACGGTGACGCGGGCGGAGCGGGCGCCGAGGTCGACGACCTCGACCTTGCTCACCCGGGCGGGCGAGAGGGCGTTGGCGACCATCTCGGCCGGGTCGTCGGACCAGTCCACGATGTCGATCTTCTCACCGTGCAGCTCGGCCATGACATTGCGCACACGGCTGCCCATCGGGCCGATGCAGGCGCCCTTGGGGTTCAGGCCGGCCCGGGTGGAGCGCACGGCGATCTTGGTGCGGTGGCCGGCCTCGCGTGCGATGGCCTCGATGACCACCGACCCGTCCGCGATCTCCGGGACCTCCAGGGCGAAGAGCTTCTTCACCAGGTTGGGGTGGGTGCGCGAGAGCGTCACCGACGGACCGCGGACGCCCTTGGCGACCCGTACGACATACGTACGAAGGCGCAGGCCGTGCACGTACTCCTCGCCCGGGACCTGCTCCTGGACCGGCAGCATGGCTTCCATCTTGCCGATGTCGACCAGGACGTTCTTGGGGTCCTTGCCCTGCTGGACGACGCCCGTGACGACATCGCCCTCGTGGCCCGCGTACTCCCCGAAGGTGCGGTCGTCCTCGGCGTCGCGCAGCCGCTGCAGGATGACCTGCTTGGCGGTGGTGGCGGCGATCCGGCCGAAGCCGGACGGGGTGTCGTCGAACTCCTTGGGCTCCTGGCCCTCTTCGAGGTCGGCCGGGTCCTCCTTGGCCCACACCGTGACGTGACCGTTCGCGTCGAGCTCCACGCGCGCCCGGCGGTGGCTGCCGTCGGTGCGGTGGTACGCGATGAGGAGGGCCGACTCGATCGCCCCGACGAGCACGTCGAAGGGGATCTCCTTGTCCTGCGCCAAGCCCTTCAAAAGCTTCACATCGATGTCCACGGCTACGCCTCCTCTTCCTTCTTGTCCTTGCGGTTGAATTCGATCTCCACGCGCGCCTTGGCGATCTCGTCGAAGGCGAGGCGGCGGGCGGTGGGCTTGCGGCCCTTGACGCCGGGCACTTCGAGGTCGAGCCCGTCCTCGTCGACGGCGAGGATGCGGGCGACCAGCTCACCGGAGCCGTCGCCGGCCAGGTGGAACCTGGCCAGTCGGCCGATGGCGCGTACGTAGTGGCGGTGCTCGGTCAGCGGGCGGTCCGCGCCGGGGGAGCTGACTTCGAGGACGTACTCGCCCTCGCCCATCGCGTCGGTCTCGTCCAGCTTCTCGGAGATCGCGCGGCTCAGCTCCGCACAGGCGTCCAGCTCCACGCCCTCTTCGGAGTCCACGATGATCCGCAGCACTCCTCGGCGGCCGGCCCGGGACACCTCGATCTCCTCGAGGTCCAGCTGCTGCGCGCTGACGAGCGGTTCCAGCAACCCGCGCAGCCTCTCGCTCTGGGTGGTGCTCATCCGGGTGACTCCTCGGCCGCGTGTGCTGTTGTGGGGATCGTCGTGCGTCAGGTCAAAGGGTATCCGGTCGCCAGGGGTGTTGCCGTCCGCCTGCCGCTCGGCCGCGGGTACGCTCGCCTGCGGTGATCACATCAGGACAGATCCTGTCAGGATCGGTCCAGGCCCGAAGGAGAAACGTGCGGCGCACGGGGACGACGCGCAGGGGGGCGCTCACCGCTACGGGAGCCCTCGCCCTGGGTGCGGTGCTGACCGGTTGCGGGGGCGGCGACGAGGCGGCGGACGGCGGGAAGCCCGCGCACTCCGGCGCGCGGGCCGCCGCCGCGAAGGCCGCCAGGGAGCTGCGCGAGCAGGCGGCGCGCGACGGCGCCCTCCTGCTCGCCCGGTACGACCTGGTGGCCGAGGCGCATCCGGCGACGGCCGCGGGCCTGGCGCCCCTGCGGGCCGCCGTGCGGGAACACGGGAAGGCGCTGGCGCCGCCGCGCGCGAAGGGCGGCCCGAAGGCCGACGCCCCTCCGGCCGCGCCAGGACCGGTGTCCGCCGACCCGAAGGCCGCGGTGCGGGAGCTGGCCGCCGACGAGCGCCGCCGGGCCGACGCGTACGCCGAGGCCCTGCTGGACGTCGAGCCGGAGCTGGCCCGGCTGCTGGCCTCGGTGGCGGCGGCCGCGGCGGCGCACGCGTATCTGCTGACCGAACTGGCCGAGGAGGCAGCCGCATGAGCACCCGATCCGACACCCGTTCCGTCCGGCCGTCCGAGGAGGACGCCGACTCCCCCGAGCTGACCGCCGTCCAGGCGGCCCTGGCCGCCGAGCACGCCGCGGTGTACGGCTACGGGCTGCTGGGCGGCCGCCTCGACGGGAAGCGGGGCGACGCGGCCCGCGCGGCGTACGACGGGCACCGGGCCCGCCGGGACGCCCTGGCGCGCACCGTGCGGGACCTGGGCGGGCGTCCGGTGGCCTCGGACGCCGCGTACGCTCTGCCGTTCGCCGTCGCGGACTCGCCGTCGGCGGTACGGCTGGCCGCGGTGCTGGAGGACCGGATCGCGGGCGCCTACGCCGATCTCGTACGGGCCACCGAGGGCGCTCGCCGCAAGGAGGCAGCCGGTGCGCTGCGGGAGGCCGCGGTGCGGTCGGCCCGCTGGCGGGGCGGCAACGTAGCCTTTCCGGGGCTCGCCGAGCGGGCCGCCGGTGCGGATCCGGCCGCGACGGGCCCGGTGGAGGCCGCCGGCGCGGACGGCGCGCGCTGATACGAAGAACCGGAAAGGGAACACACGACGTATGGGTTTCGAACCGCCGCAGCGCCTGGTGCGCGCGCTCGGTGAGATGTACGGGGACGCCGCGGCGGCCGACTGGCTGGACGCGCTTCCCGCGCTGACCGAGCAGGCGCTCACCACCGGGGGCGGCCTCACCGTGGAGCGGGTGGCCGCCCCCGGCGGGCGCAGCTCCCTGGTGGTTCTGGTGCGGCGGGCCGACGGGGCCCCGGCAGCGCTGAAGATCGCCCCGCTGGCCGCCGATCCCGGGCTGGAGCGGGTGGCGCTGGAGCACTGGAACGGGTGGGGCGCGGTGAAGGCGCTGGACGCGCCGGAGCTCGACGCGTCCGGTGCGCTGCTGCTGGAGCGGCTGCACCACGAGGTGTCGCTGCGTTCGCTGCCGGAGGCGAAGGCGCTTCTGGAGGCGGCGGGCACGCTGCGGCGGCTGTGGGTGGAGCCGCCGGCCGGGCACGCCTTCGAGAGCGTGGCCGGGCGGACCGATCGGCAGAGCGCCGGAATGCGGGCGGCCGCCGAGGCCGATCCGGAGCTGGCGCCGCTGGTGGACGCGGCGCTCGCGGCGCGGGCGGAGCTGGTGCAGGGATCGCCCGAACTCCTGCTGCTGCACGGCAACTTCCGGCAGAGCAAGGTGTTCTCCGGGGAGCGGGCACCGTGGCTGACGGTGGGTCCGGAGCCGCTGGTGGGCGAGCGCGCCTATGACCTGGCGCGGCTGGTGCGGGACCGGGTGGAGGATCTGATCGCCTCTCCCGGTGGCCCGGTGACGGCCCGGCGACGGGTCAAGAGGCTGGCGGAGTCGCTGGAGGTGGAGCAGGCGCGGCTGCACGGGTGGACGCTGTTCCGGGCGGTCGAGTCGGGCACCCGCGCGCTGGCCGAGGGGCGGCGGCAGATGGGCGAGGTCAACCTGGAGTTCGCGGGCTGGCTGTAGTCCGGCGTACGTACGAGGCTGGCTGTAGTCCGGCGTACGTACGAGGCTGGCTGTAGTCCGGCGTACGTACGAGGCTGGCTGTAGTCCGGCGTACGTACGAGGAGGGCCCCCGCGCACGGTGCGCGGGGGCCCTCCTCGTAGGCGGTGTGCGTGATCAGGCCAGGTCGGCCGTCAGGCGGGCGATCGCCTCGTCGACGGTCAGTTCCTCGCGCTCGCCGGTGCGGCGGTCCTTGAGCTCCAGGACGCCGTCGGCGGAGCGGCGGCCCGCGACCAGGATCTTGGGCACGCCGATCAGCTCGGAGTCGGTGAACTTCACGCCGGGCGAGACGCCGGGGCGGTCGTCGACCAGGACGCGCAGGCCCGCCGCGTTGAGCTTCTCCGAGACGTCGAGGGCCAGCTCCGTCTGGAGGGCCTTGCCCGCGGCGACGACGTGGACGTCGGCCGGGGCGATCTCGCGGGGCCAGCACAGGCCCTTGTCGTCGGCGGTCTGCTCGGTGAGGGCGGCCACGGCGCGGGAGACGCCGATGCCGTACGAGCCCATCGTGACCCGGACGGGCTTGCCCTGCTGGCCGAGCACGTCGAGCTGGAAGGTGTCGGCGTACTTGCGGCCGAGCTGGAAGATGTGGCCGATCTCGATGGCGCGGTCCAGGGTGAGGCCGGTGCCGCACTTCGGGCAGGGGTCGCCCTCCTCGACCACGACGACGTCGAGGTACTGGTCGACCTCGAAGTCGCGGCCCGCGACGACGTTCGCGGCGTGCTTGCCGTCCTGGTTGGCGCCGGTGACCCAGGAGGTGCCGGGGGCGACGCGGGGGTCGGCGAGGTAGCGGACCTTCTCCAGGCCCTGGGGGCCGACGTAACCGCGTACGAGGTCGTCGCGGCCGACGAAGTCCTCGGCGGTGACCAGCTCGACGACGGCGGGGGCCAGGTGCTCGCCGAGCTTGCCGAGGTCGACCTCGCGGTGGCCGGGGACGCCGACGGCCACGATCTCGCCGTCCACCTTGACCAACAGGTTCTTCAGGGTGGCGGAGGCGGGGACGCCCAGGTGCGCGGCGAGCGTCTCGATGGTCGGGGTGTCGGGGGTGTCCAGCTCCTCGACCGCGCCGTGCGCCGAGCCGTCGACCGGGGCGAGCGCGAAGGTCACGGCCTCGGTGTTGGCGGCGTAGTCGCAGTTGGGGCAGTCCGCGAAGGTGTCCTCACCGGCGGCGGCGGGGGCGAGGAACTCCTCGGAGGCCGAGCCGCCCATCGCGCCGGAGACGGCGGAGACGATGCGGTGGTCCAGACCGAGGCGCTCGAAGATCTTGATGTACGCGGCCCGGTGCAGGGCGTAGGAGTGCGCGAGGCCCTCGTCGGTGGTGTCGAAGCTGTACGAGTCCTTCATCTGGAACTCGCGGCCGCGGAGCACGCCGGAGCGGGGGCGGGCCTCGTCGCGGTACTTCGTCTGGATCTGGTAGAGCATCACCGGCAGGTCCTTGTAGGACGTGCACTGGTCCTTGACGGTCTGGGTGAAGATCTCCTCGTGGGTGGGGCCGAGGAGGTAGTCGCCGCCCTTGCGGTCCTTGAGGCGGAAGAGCAGGTCGCCGTACTCCTCCCAGCGGCCGGACGCCTCGTAGGGCTCCCTGGGCAGCAGGGCGGGCAGCAGGACTTCCTGCGCGCCGATGGCGTCCATCTCCTCGCGGACCACGTTCGAGATGTTGTCCAGGACCTTCTTGCCGAGCGGCAGCCAGGACCAGATGCCGGCCGCGTTGCGGCGGACGTACCCGGCGCGGACCAGCAGCTTGTGGCTGAGCGTCTCGGCGTCCGCCGGGTCGTCGCGCAGTGTCTTGACCATCAATCGGGACATGCGCTGGACCTGGGCCATGATGAACTCCTGCTCGCAAGGGTGGTGAGCCCGAGGTTAGCCGGGCGGTGCGGGCTGGCGGAAATCCATTCAGGCCCCGGGCTTCGCGCGCAGCAGCGGCAGGGGCGCGCCCATGACCGCGTAGGGCTGCGTGGCGCTCGGGAAGACGACCTGGCGGGCCAGATCGCGGTAGCCCAGCGAGCGGTACAGGGTGCGGGCCGGGCTGTCCTTGTCGATCGCCGAGAGGATCGACCGGGGGTGGCCGACGGCGTCGGTGATGGCGGTGATCAGGGTGCGACCGATGCCGCGCTGCTGGTGGTCCGGGTGGACGTGGAGTTCGGTGATGACGAAGGAGTCGTCGAGCCAGCCGTCGGAGCCGGTGGCCCGCAGATAGGGCTCGACGACGGTGGACCACCACTGGGTGCGGTCGTTGGGCAGCCCGTAGACGAAGCCCACGAGCCGTCCGTCGGGGGTGATGGCGCCGAGTGCGCGGGCGTGGGGGTGTTCCAGGTGTCTGAGGACGATGTGGCGGCGTACGTCGATCTCGTCCTGGCTCAGTCCGAAGGCGGCCGCCTGGACGCGCAGGGCTTCGTCGACGCGGGCGGCCAGGTCGACGGGGCCGATCTCGGCGTCGGGTGCTGCGGGGCCTTCTCCGGGGGCTGCTGCTGCCATGCGGGAACCCTACTGGCCGGGGCGGGCGGCCAGAACCGTGAGTTCCCGGGGAGGGCGCGCGTGACGGTTCAGAACAGGACGCTCATGAACGCGCCGACCTCGCGGAAGCCGACACGGCGGTAGGCCTTGCGGGCGGGGGTGTTGTAGTCGTTCACGTACAGGCTGACGACGGGGGCGACGTCGGCGAGTGCGTAGCGCAGGACGGCGGCCATGCCCGTTTCGGAGAGGCCCTTGCCGCGGTGTTCGGGGGCGACCCAGACGCCCTGGATCTGGCAGGCCTGTGGGGTGGCCGCGCCGATCTCCGCCTTGAAGACGACCTTGCCGTCGTCGATGCGGGCGAAGGAGCGGCCGGTGCCGATGAGTTCGGCGACGCGGGCCTGGTAGAGGAGTCCGCCGTCGCCGGCGAGCGGGGAGATGCCGACCTCCTCGGTGAACATCGCCACGCAGGCCGGCATCAGGACCTCGGTCTCGTCCTTGCGGATGCGGCGGACGAGCGGGTCGGGCGTGACGTCGGCGGAGAGGCTCTCGGTGACCATGAGGGGCTGGTTGGCGCGGACCTCGCGGGCGGGGCCCCAGCTGGGTTCGAGGAGCCGCCAGAGCTGGGTGGCGGGTTCGGCGGGGCCGACGATGGAGGAGCAGCGGCGGCCGGCCCTGCGGGCCCGGTCGGCGAAGGCGCGGACGGCCTCGGGTCCGGCGCAGATGGGGACGAGGTTGGCGCCGGAGTAGCACAGGGAGCGGAGCATGCCGTCGGCGTACCAGCCCCACATCTCGCCGCCGAGGCGCCAGGGGTCCAGGCCCGCGACCTGCACGCGGGACGTCACGAAGGCGTTGGCCACGGGCTCGCTCTCCAGGATGGCGAGCGCTGCTTGGAGGTCGCTGGGTTCGAGGACCCGGGTGGTGGTCTGCGTCAACACGAGGGGGCCTCACCATGCGGTCTGCTGATTTCCGCACTTTAACCGACGAGCCTGTCGAACGCCGCTCGAGTCCGGAAGACGGTCTGCGGGCAGGGCGGTGGTGCGGGCGGGGGCCGGTCCCCGGACACGGCGCCGCCCCACCGGGCACGGGGCCCGGCGGGGCGGCGGTGAGCAGGTACGGCGCGGGTCAGCTGATGGAGACCTCGGGCTCGCCGGACGGGATGCCGTCCTTCTCCATCTGTTCGGCGATCTTCATGGCCTCTTCGATGAGGGTCTCGACGATCTTCGACTCGGGGACGGTCTTGATGACCTCGCCCTTCACGAAGATCTGGCCCTTGCCGTTGCCGGAGGCGACGCCGAGGTCGGCCTCGCGGGCCTCGCCGGGGCCGTTGACGACGCAGCCCATGACCGCGACGCGGAGCGGGACCTCCATGCCCTCCAGGCCGGCGCTGACCTGGTCGGCGAGCTTGTAGACGTCGACCTGGGCGCGGCCGCAGGACGGGCAGGAGACGATCTCCAGGCGGCGCTGCTTGAGGTTGAGCGCCTCCAGGATCTGGAGGCCGACCTTGACCTCCTCGGCCGGCGGGGCCGAGAGGGAGACGCGGATGGTGTCGCCGATGCCCTCGGAGAGCAGCGCGCCGAACGCGACGGCCGACTTGATGGTGCCCTGGAACGCCGGTCCGGCCTCGGTGACGCCGAGGTGCAGCGGGTAGTCGCTCTGGGCGGCGAGCTGGCGGTAGGCGTTGACCATCACGACCGGGTCGTTGTGCTTGACCGAGATCTTGATGTCGCCGAAGCCGTGCTCCTCGAAGAGGGACGCCTCCCACAGGGCCGACTCGACGAGGGCCTCGGGGGTGGCCTTGCCGTACTTCTTCAGGAGCCGCGCGTCCAGGGAGCCGGCGTTGACGCCGATCCGGATCGGGGTGCGGGTCTCGGCGGCCGCCTTCGCGATCTCCTTGACCTTGTCGTCGAACTGCTTGATGTTGCCCGGGTTCACCCGGACCGCGGCGCAGCCGGCGTCGATCGCGGCGAAGACGTACTTCGGCTGGAAGTGGATGTCGGCGATCACCGGGATCTGCGACTTCCGGGCGATCGTGGCGAGCGCGTCGGCGTCGTCCTGCGTCGGGCACGCGACCCGGACGATCTGGCAGCCGGACGCCGTTAGCTCGGCGATCTGCTGGAGCGTGGCGCCGATGTCCGACGTACGTGTCGTCGTCATCGACTGCACGGAAACGGGTGCGTCGCCGCCGACCGCGACCGTACCGACCTGGATCTGTCGGCTGACCCTTCGGTCGGCGAGCTTGGTCGGAACGGCCGGCATTCCGAGAGAAATCGCAGTCATGCGCTGTGCATCCCCAAGGTGTGGATCAAGGTCCCGAGATCGGCGGGCTCCAGCCTTCGAGGTTACGGCACCGGAGGCGGGACGGACGCACCGTGTCGACAAGTCCACCCGTTGGTGAGCGGCCGGACACGGGGTGTGTGCCCGGCCGACACCTGGGGTGCCGCGCGGCCGTCAGGAGATCTTGACGGGGTTCACGATGTCGGCCACCAGGACCAGCAGCGTGAAGCAGATGAAGAGTCCGGCGACCACGTAGGCGACCGGCATCAGCCGGGCCACGTCGAACGGGCCGGGGTCGGGGCGCCGGAAGACCTTGGCCACATTGCGCCGCAGGGACTCCCAGAGCGCGCCCGCGATGTGCCCGCCGTCCAGCGGGAGCAGCGGCAGCATGTTGAACAGGAACAGCGAGAGGTTGAAGCCCGCGAGCAGGAACAGCATCATCGCGATCTGGTTCTGCGCCGGGATGTCGAGGTTCATCACCTCGCCGCCGATCCGGGCCGCGCCCACCACGCCGACCGGCGAGTCGTCGGCCCGTTGGCCGTCGCTGAAGGCGGCGTCCCAGAGGGCCGGGATCTTGGACGGCAGGGCGATGATCGAGTCGACGCCGTTCTCGATCATGTCGCCCATGCGGACGGTGGAGTCGACGAAGGAGAGCGGCACGATCTCGGTCCGGGCGGCGAAGCCCAGGTAGCCCGCCTTGATGAACTGGTCCGGGACGACCTGGCCGTTGCCGTCCTTCTTGGCGACGGCGTTCTCGCGCAGGACGGCGTCGAGGGTCACTTCCTTGCCGTCGCGCTCGACGACGAGGGTGGCGGGGCCGATGGTCTCGCGGATGCGGTCCGAGAGCGTCGCCCAGTCGTCGACCTTCTTCCCGTCGAAGGCGACGATCCTGTCGCCCTCCTGGAGGCCGGCGGCCTTGGCGGGCGAGACCGGGTCGCCGTCCTTGCAGGTCTCGCGCTTGTCGCTCTGCGAGATCACGCACTGCTGGACGCCGGCGACCTCGGTGGTCTGTGTCTGGAAGCCGAAGGTCATCGCGACGCCCATGAAGATGGCGACCGCGAGGATCAGGTTCATGAAGGGGCCGGCGAACATCACGATGACGCGCTTCCACGGCTTGCGCGTGTAGAAGAGCCGCTTCTCGTCGCCCGGCTCCAGCTCCTCGTAGGCGGCGGAGCGGGCGTCCTCGATCATGCCGCGCCAGGGCGAGGTGGAGCGGGCTTCGAGCCGGCCGTCGGGTCCCGGCGGGAACATCCCGATCATCCGGATGTAGCCACCGGCCGGGATGGCCTTGATGCCGTACTCCGTGTCGCCCTTCTTCTTCGACCAGATCGTCGGGCCGAAGCCGACCATGTACTGCGGGACCCGGATGCCGAACATCTTGGCCGTGGAGAGGTGGCCCAGCTCGTGCCAGGCGATGGAGAAGAGCAGGCCCACGACGAAGACGGCGATCCCCAGGACCGTCAGCAGGACCGAGGTCAGACTCATGCGCGCGCCTCCGCTGTCGCTTTCGCCGAGAGTTCCCGGGCCCGTGCGCGGGCCCACGTTTCCGCTTCGAGGACGTCCGCCACGCTGAGCGAGGTTCCCGGGGCGGGGGTGCCGTGTTCGGACACCACAGCGGTGACCGTATCCATGATTCCGTTGAAGGGCAGCTGTCCGGCGAGGAAAGCGTCCACGCATTCCTCGTTCGCGGCGTTGAAGACGGCCGGCGCGGTGCCGCCGAGCCCGCCCACGTGCCGGGCGAGGCCGACCGACGGGAAGGCCTCGGTGTCCAGTGGGAAGAACTCCCAGCTGGACGCCTTCGTCCAGTCGAAGGTGGGGGCGGCGTCCGGGACGCGCTGGGGCCAGCCGAGGCCGATGGCGATGGGGCCGCCCATGTCCGGCGGGGTGGCCTGGGCGAGCGTGGAGCCGTCGCTGAACTCGACCATGGAGTGCACGTAGGACTGGGGGTGGACGACGACCTCGATCCGGTCGAACGGAATGTCGTAGAGGAGGTGCGCCTCGATGACCTCCAGGCCCTTGTTGACCAGGGTCGCGGAGTTGATCGTGATGACCGGACCCATCGCCCAGGTCGGGTGGGCGAGCGCCTGCTCCCGGGTGACGTCGGCCAGCTCCTCGCGCGTACGGCCCCGGAAAGGTCCGCCGGAGGCGGTGACGACGAGCTTGCGGACGTCGGCGCGGGTGCCGGCGGCCAGCGCCTGGAAGAGCGCGGCGTGCTCGGAGTCGACCGGGATGATCTGGCCGGGGGCGGCGAGCGCCTTCACCAGCGGGCCGCCGACGATCAGCGACTCCTTGTTGGCGAGGGCGAGCGTGCGGCCCGCCTTCAGCGCGGCCAGGGTGGGGGCGAGCCCGATCGAGCCGGTGATGCCGTTGAGCACGGTGTGGCAGGCGCTCGCGGCGAGCGTGGCGGCGGCGTCGGGTCCGGCCAGGATCTCGGGGAGCGGCTCGCCGGGCCCGTAACTCTCCCGCAGCGCCGCGCGCAGGGCGGGGACCGCTTCCTCGGCGGCGACGGCGACCGTGTCGACCCGCAGCCGGCGGGCCTGCTCGGCCAGCAGGGCGACCCGGCCGCCGGCGGCCGAGAGCGCCGTGACCCGGAAGCGGTCGGGGTTGCGCAGGACCAGGTCGATGGCCTGGGTGCCGATGGACCCGGTGGAGCCGAGGATCACGAGATCCCGGCGGCCGTCCGCGGCGTCGAAGACGAGATGCGGATCGGCGAGGGGGGCGGGGCTGTCGCTCATGCCCCCATTGTTGCCGCTCCGGCTGTGTGCGGGGACAGCGCGTCCCGTGTGGGCCGCGCCGCCCCTTCCGGTCAGCGCGCCACAAGGCCGTCCGCGAAGCCCTGGAACGCCTCGTGGAAGCGCGGGAACGTCTTGCGTACGCAGCCGGGGTCGTCGTACGTCAGTCCTGGGGTGCGCAGTCCGGCGACCGCGAAGGACATCACGATGCGGTGGTCGCCGTGGGCGGCGATCTCGGTCGGCTTCGGTGTCCCGGGGTGGATCTCGATCCAGTCGGGCCCGGTGTGGACCGTGATGCCCATGGCGCGCAGGTTCTCGGCGCACGCCTCCAGCCGGTCGCACTCCTTGACCCGGGTGTTGGCGACGTCCTCGATCCGCACGGGTCCGTCCGCGTAGGGGGCGATGGCGGCGAGGGTCGGCATGGTGTCGGAGATGTCGCGCATGTTGACGGTGAGGCCGCGGAGCCGGCCGGTGGAGCGGACGGTGGTGGCGTCGGCGCCCACCTCCACCTCGGCGCCCATGTCCCGCAGGACGTCGACGAAGCGCAGGTCGCCCTGGAGCGCGCCGATGCCGAGGCCGGGGACGGTGACCTCGCGGCCGGTGAGGGCCCCGGCGGCGAAGAAGTAGCTCGCGGTGGAGGCGTCGGGCTCGACGGCGTGGGTGGTGGCCCGGTAGCCGCCGGGAGGGACGGTGAAGGTGTTCCCCTCCCGCAGTACCTCCACGCCGAAGTCGCGCATCATCGCGAGGGTGATCTCGACGTACGGCGCGGAGACCAGCTCGGTGACCTCGATCCGCAGCCCGTTCGCGGTGAGCGGTCCGAGCATCAGCAGCGCGGTGAGGTACTGGGACGACTCCCCCGCGTCCAGGACGATTTCGCCGCCCTCGATCCCGGCGGCCCGGACGGTCAGCGGGTGGTGCCCCTCGGCCGCCTCGTGGCGCAGGTCGACGCCGAGCGTGGTGAGGGCGCGGGTGAGCGGGGCGAGCGGGCGGCGGCGCATCTGGGCGGAGGCGTCGAAGCGGTACGTGCCGGAGGCGGCGGCCGCGACGAGGGTGGGCAGGAAGCGGGCGGTGGTCGCGCCGTCGCGGCAGAAGACGTCGGCGTCGGGGGCGGCGGGCCCGGCGGGGCGACCCTCGACGTGCCAGCGGTCGGCCTCCCGGTCGACCGTGTAGCCGAGGCTCTTCAGGCCTTCGGCGAAGCCCTCGGTGTCGTCCGAGCGCAGCGGTCGCAGCAGGGTGGTGGTGCCGTCCGCCGCGGCGGCCAGGAAGAGGGCGCGGGCGGTGACGGACTTGGAGCCGGGGATGTCGATGACGGTCACGGCTCTCATCCTGCCCTGCGGTGGGCGGGGCGTACGGGGTACGTCCGGTGCGTGGACGTGGTGGACGTACCCCGTACGGACAGCCCTCAGCGCACCGGTCGGTGCTGGTTCTCCCGGGCGGAGGGCCCCGGGGTGGCGTCCGCGATCCAGGGGCCCTCGCCGCTGGGGTCGACGACGCCCTCCTCCAGCCAGGTGTACGTCCCCGCCAGGACGCCGTCGACGACGCGCCGGTCGAGGTCGTCGGTGTTGGACCACAGGCGGGTGAACAGCTCCTCGACCCGGATGCGGGCCTGCCGGCAGAAGGCGTCCGCGAGCTGGTAGGCCTCGCGGCCGTGCTCCCCCGTCCCGCGCAGGTGCTCGGCGCGGACGCAGGCGGCGCTCATCGCGAAGAGTTCCGCCCCGATGTCGACGATCCGGCCGAGGAAGCCCTGCTTGGTCTCCATCCGCCCCTGCCAGCGGGACATGGCGTAGAAGGTGGACCGGGCCAGCTTGCGCGAGGACCGTTCGACGTACCGGAGGTGACCGGAGAGGTCGCGGTGCCCGGCGGGGTGGAACTCGCCGTACGTACGCGGCAGTTGTCCCGGCCCGGCGACGAGCTTGGGCAGCCAGCGGGCATAGAACCCGGCGGCGTTCGCGCCCGCCTTCGCCTTGGCGGAGAGCGGCTTGTCGGGGTCGATGATGTCGCCCGCGACCTTGAGATGGGCGTCGACGGCCTCGCGGGCGATCAGCAGGTGCATGATCTCGGTGGAGCCCTCGAAGATCCGGTTGATCCGCATGTCCCGGAGCATCTGCTCGGCGGGCACCGCGCGTTCGCCGCGGGCGGCCAGCGACTCGGCGGTCTCGAAGCCTCGGCCACCGCGGATCTGGACCAGTTCGTCGGCGATCAGCCAGCCCATCTCGGAGCCGTAGAGCTTGGCGAGGGCGGCCTCGATGCGGATGTCGTTGCGGTCCTCGTCGGCCATCTGCGAGGAGAGGTCGACGATGGCCTCCAGGGCGAAGGTGGTGGCCGCGATGAACGAGATCTTCGCGCCGACCGCCGCGTGCTTGGCGACGGGCCTGCCCCACTGTTCCCGGGCTCCGGACCATTCGCGGGCGATCTTCAGGGACCACTTGCCCACGCCCACGCACATCGCCGGCAGCGAGAGGCGGCCGGTGTTGAGGGTGGTCAGGGCGATCTTCAGACCGGCGCCCTCGGGCCCGATCCGGCAGGCGCCGGACACCCGGACCCGGTGGAAGCGGGTGACGCCGTTCTCGATGCCGCGCAGGCCCATGAAGGCGTTGCGGTGCTCGACGGTGACGCCGGGGGCGTCGGCCTCGACGACGAACGCGGTGATGCCGCCGGGATGGCCCTCGGAGACGGGGACCCGGGCCATGACGACCAGGAGGTCGGCGACGACGCCGTTGGTGGTCCAGAGCTTCACGCCGTCGAGGACGTAGTCCGGCCCGTCGGGCACCGCGGAGGTGGCGAGGCGGGCCGGGTCGGAGCCGACGTCCGGCTCGGTCAGCAGGAAGGCGGAGATGTCGGTGGTGGCCAGCCGGGGCAGGTAGACGTCCTTCTGCTCCTGGGTGCCGAAGATCTTCAGGGGCTGCGGTACGCCGATCGACTGATGCGCGGAGAGCAGCGCGCCGATCGCGGGGCTGACCGAGCCGGCCAGGGCGAGCGCCTTGTTGTAGTACACCTGGGTGAGGCCGAGCCCGCCGTACCTGGTCTCGATCTTCATCCCGAGAGCGCCCAGTTCCTTGAGCCCGCTGATCACCTCATCGGGGATCTTCGCCTCGCGCTCGATCCGCGCGCTGTCGACGTGCGTCTCGCAGAACGTGCGCAGCCGCGCCAGGAACTCCTCGCCGCGCCGGATGTCGTCGGGCGGCGGCAGGGGGTGCGGATGGATCAGGTCGAGGCGGAAGCGCCCGAGGAACAGCTCCTTGGCGAAGCTGGGCTTGCGCCAGTCCTGCTCCCGGGCGGCCTCGGCGACCCGTCGCGCTTCACGCTCGGTGACCTTGGGCGCGCTGGGGACCTGGGGGGTGTTGTGTGGTGCGGACATGAGGGACCTCACCTCGCCGCGCGTCACCGGGACGGGATCGACACCTGGACACACGGACTGCTAGTCGCTGCTTACTGGTCCGTATGTAACCCGGGTACCCGTGGTTCGGCACCCGCAGCAGTCCCCGCGCACGGATACGCGGACGGCTGGTGTACGGGCGCTGCGCCTCCAGGACGTCGTCCCGCGACCCTCGCGCACCGCGCAGCACCGGTCGACCCCCGACAGGTCGTCCAGGATCACACCGCTCAGCCGCTGGGTGTCGCGGAGCTTCTGGCAGGCGTCCATGAACTGATCGCCCATGACCTCCGGCTCGAATTCCAGCTCCAGGTCGTCACCGATCTCGGCGGCGTGCGGCGCCTTGTTCATCGCGAGACTCCTCGTGGCCACATGGGCTCCCCGGCGTGTGCGTAGCGCCCGGCCCAGAACCAGCGGCGGCAGCAGAGTAGCCGCCCCAACTGCCGGCTCGGACGGAGCACGAGAATGGGCGATCGGGCCAGGTCTCACGACGTCTGAAACTCACCCCACCTTGAGGCGGAACGGTCTATTCCGGACCTGGATCCAGTTCCTGTCCGGCATCCTGTGCCGATGACTCGACTTCCCGTCCACGTGCAGCGACGGTATGTGCGGCTCAGCCTTATGGTGCTGTCCGCTCTCGCGTCCTTCGCGCTCGGCTGGATTCTCCTGGACTCCGGCCAGTACGAGGACTACGAACAACTGGTCGCCTGGATCGGGTTGTTCGTTTCCATGGCCGCACTGCTGGTGTCCTTGGCACAGTTCTTCCCGACGCTACCGCCGCCAACCGACGCGGCGCAGCTCGCGGACGACCTGGCAGTCTCAGTAAGGGCGCAGTGGGAAGAGGAGGTAGCCGCCCGCAACCTGCGCACTCCTCGCGTGATCCCGTTGGCCTGGTCCGCCACCCGCCGACCGGTAGCCGCGCCGCCCGAGGAAACGCACAGAGGCGCCGGCGACGGTCTCGTACTGCGACCGTCGCTGAACGGCCGGCTGGAGGGGGACTTCGACGCGGCTGCCCGGCGGCTCGCCGAGGGATACCGCCGTGTCCCCGCAGGCCGACTCGTCGTACTGGGCGAACCCGGTTCCGGCAAGACTGTTCTGGCAGCGATTCTCACCCTGGGCCTGCTCGCCGAACGCGAAGCGGGCGCGCCGGTTCCCGTATTACTCACGTTGGCCGGCTGGGATCCCCTGGGCGAATCGCTCAAGGACTGGATCGAGCGCACTCTGGGCACTGCCTACTACGGCGGGCGGACCGAAATTCCAAGGATGCTGCTGCGGGCACAGCGGCTGCTGCTGATCCTGGATGGCCTGGACGAGATGCCCGAGGCCTCGCGACGTGACGCCGTGAGCACGATCAACAAATCCTGCGGTGACGGCGTCGGAGTCGTACTGACCTGCCGCTCGACCGAGTTCCAGGATGTCATTGCCGGCGGCGCGCCCGTCCTGCGTCGCGCACCGGTCGTAGAGGTGGCACCGGTCCCGACTGCGGACATGATCGCCTACTTGAGTGACGCCAACTGGCCCGACGGCGTCCAATGGGAGCCGGTATACACGCACCTGCGGGCGAATCCCGACGGCCCGATGGCAGCCGCGCTGTCCACCCCGCTGGCCCTCACCCTGGCCCGCACCGTGTACAGCAACTGCGATCGGGACCCCGGTGAACTCCTCGACTTCGACAGCTCGCACGCGGTGCAGGACCATCTCCTCGATCACATCGTCACCGCCGCATATGCTCCGGATCCAGGTCGCGACGGAGGCCGGGACGCGGATGTCTGGGAGCACGATGCCAAGCAGGCCGAAAAGTATCTGACATACCTGGCTGTCTATCTCCAGCAGCACCGCGAACGTGACCTCGTCTGGTGGCTCCTGAGCCAACGACTGTCGTCCCCCCTCGCTGGTCTTGCCGTGGGGACCGCCGCCGGCTTGCTCGCAACGTTCACCGTGGTCGCTCGGATGCTCTTCGTGGGCCCACGTAGCGACGCGCCGCCCGCAGAATTGGCTGTGGGTATTGGAATCGGTTGCGCAATTCTGACCATGATCGTCTGGTACGCAGCACCGGGTGCGTCACCGGGCGCGCTGTCGTTGAGGCGGGGCGGATCCCTGGCGCGGCTGGGACGAGGATTCACGACCGGTCTGAAGCTGGCTGCCACTCCGGCGCTCCCTGTAGGCGTGGCGGGGGCAATCGCTCTCTCGTTCTCAGGCGCATGGAACGAGGCGGATCTCGCGGACATCGTCATGCCGACGGCGGCAGTGTGTGGGGGTGTTCTCGCGCTCTGTCTCGCCCTCGCTGTGCATTCCTGGCTCGATGCACCTCCGGAACATTCAAAGAAGGCCAGTCCTGCGGACTTGCTCCGCCAGGACCGGGCATCATCGCTGACCGGAGCTCTCGCGGCGGGAGCGGTCTTCGGGGTCACTGTCGCACCGCTGAGCACTATCATGTGGTCGACCGCTCTGATTCTTTTTTCCGAAGCCACCTCCACCCCCATTCCCCCTTCAATCGCCACCTTCATCGCCGATGACCTCAGCAACAGCGTTGCATACAGATCAACATGGGCCTTCATCCTGGCCACCCCGCTACCCGGAGCGGTCTTCTCTCTACTGATTCTTCTCACCAGGGCGTGGCCGAGATTTTCAATCCTCCGCTTTTCCCTTGCCGCCCAAGGGAAGCTGCCCTGGAATCTCCTGCACTTCCTTTCGGACGCCAGGGATCGGCAACTTCTGCGCCAGTCAGCAGGCGCCTACCAGTTCCGGCACGTCCGCCTGCAAGAACGGCTCGCAAGCCGCGCGCCGGCCCAAGACCGCAGCACCCCCGACCCTCGCACCGGTCATCGCACAATCCAGGCGGCAACCGGAGCCACCGCAGTCACCCTGCTCCTGACTGGAGCACTCTTAATGCCCGGCACTTCCGACCGCTCGCCAGTCGAATTCATAGACACCGGCACAGTCGCATCCATGACTTTCGGTCCACGTGGAAGCGAAACCCTTATCACAGTCGACGAGCACGGAAACATCAAGCACTGGGACACAGAGACCGGCGACGAGGTCGCCACACCTGATCACTCCATCCCGAAACAACACCTTACATCTTCCGATGATTTCGGCAGCGCACCAATCGTAATCCCTGACGGAGTACTGGGGTACACCGAAAGCGTGCAGGACACCGGCGAAGACGAATTTTTCGAATATCGGGTCTATGAGCTATTTCCATGGGGAAATGAGGAACATCCCCGGAGGACGAAATTTTTTGAGGGCCAACTCAATCACGCCAGCGCCGGTCTTCGTTACCTGCTTCAATCTGAAATCGGTGGGGACTACCGTTTGGTCCGCAGACTCGACACTCAAACGAACGTCAAAGTGGATTGCAAGAACCCGACTGGTACTTTTGAAGATTGGAGCATGAGCGGCAACGGTGCCCGCGCAGCAAACGAAGCTGGCGGACGCATCTACCTGATGAATTTCACTGACTGTAGCGGCACGGATGACCTTTGGTCGGGGGACAAGACCGTCGACTCCCTGGCGCTCAGTCACAACGGCAGAGAGTTGGCACTCAACGCCGGAGGGGTCACCTGGATCCGAACCCTGGCTCACTGACGTGTGGCCGGGCGCGTCGACCAGCGCACCGTACAAGTGCCCCGAAGGCCGGCGAGGCGGGGCAAGAACCCGTGCCGCGTCGGAGTTGAAGCTCGTCGGGTTGTTGTCCCACCGGAGGACCACCGACAGCCCGGTGTCGACCTACGCCCCGCCCTCTGTGGCGACCAGGTCCACGAAGGGAGGGAGCAGCACCTCGTCGGAGGGGTAGACCGGGCACAGCCCGGAGTAGGTTCCAGTCATGCGGCGAGGCTGCTGTCATCGGTGTCGTTCACCGACCAGGTGAACGACACCCCTGCGGGAGAGCCTGGCTGGTGCCGTTGGTCCCCGCGGCGAACCCCGGAACCTCCATACGGCCGGACGGCCCGAACCCCCGCACAGTGGGTTCGGGCCGTCCGTTTCGCGCCCCCGCCCGCACCCGCTGTCCAGGCGGGGGCGCGGGCGGGGGTCGTCCGGGGTGTTACAGGGCGAGGCCGGTGAGGACCAGGACGCGCTCGTACGTGTAGTCGTCCATGGCGTAGCGGACGCCCTCGCGGCCGACGCCGGACTGCTTGGCGCCGCCGTACGGCATCTGGTCGGCGCGGTACGAGGGGACGTCGCCGATGATCACGCCGCCGACCTCCAGGGCGCGGTGGGCGCGGAAGGCGGTCTGGAGGTCGTGGGTGAAGACGCCGGCCTGGAGGCCGTATTTGGAGGAGTTGACGGCGGCGAACGCCTCGGCCTCGCCGTCCACCTTCTGGAGGGACATGACCGGGCCGAAGACCTCTTCGCAGGAGAGCTTCACGTCGTCGGGGAGGCCGGCGACGACGGTCGGGGCGTAGGTGGCCCCGTCGCGCTTGCCGCCGGTGAGCAGCTGGGCGCCGCCCTGGACGGCCTCGTCGACCCAGGACTCGACGCGCTTCGCGGCGTCCTCGCTGACGAGGGGGCCGACGTCGGTGGCGGCGTCGGCCGGGTCACCGGTGACCAGGGCCTCGACGGCGGCGACGATCTTGGGGACGAGCCGGTCGTAGACGGCGGCGTCGGCGATGACGCGCTGCACGGAGATGCAGGACTGGCCGCCCTGGTAGTTGGAGAAGGTGGCGATCCGGGTGGCGGCCCAGTCGAGGTCCGCCTCCGAGGCGTAGTCGCCGAGGACGACGGCCGCGCCGTTGCCGCCGAGCTCCAGGGTGCAGTGCTTGCGGGGCACCGACTCCATGATCGCGTAGCCGACCGGGCCGGAGCCGGTGAAGGAGATGACCGGCAGGCGCTCGTCCTGGACGAGGGCGGGCATCCTGTCGTTCGGGACCGTCAGGACGGACCAGGAACCGGCCGGGAGGTCGGTCTCGGCGAGCAGCTCGCCCAGGATGAGGGAGGAGATGGGGGTCGCCGGGGCGGGCTTGAGGATGATCGGGGCGCCGACGGCGATGGCCGGGGCGACCTTGTGGGCGCTGAGGTTCAGCGGGAAGTTGAAGGGCGCGATGCCGAGGACGGCCCCGCGCGGGAAGCGCCGGGTCAGCCCGAGGCGGCCGGTGCCGCCGAGGTCGGTGTCGAGCCGCTGGGCCTCGCCGCCGTTGAAGCGGCGGGCCTCCTCGGCGGCGAACCGGAACACGGACACGGCCCGGCCGACCTCACCGCGGGCCCACTTGATCGGCTTGCCGTTCTCCGCCGAGATCAGCTGCGCGATCTCCTCGGTGCGCTCCGTCAGCCGCCGTACGACGTGGTCGAGGGCAGCGGCCCGGACGTGCGCCGGGGTGGCGGCGAACTCGTCGCGCACCGCGTGGGCGGCGGCGACGGCCTCCTCGACCTGGGCGTCGGTCGGCACGCTGACGGTGCCGACGAGGCGTCCGTCGTACGGGTTGGTGACGTCGAAGCTGTCGGCACCGGTGGCCTGGCGGCCGGCCACCCAGAAGGCGTGGGGCGAAGTCATGGAGGTTCCGGCCCTTCGGAGGTCGTGAGGAGGTTGTGAGGAGGTCGTGACGCAGGTGGTGACGCAGGTGGTGACGCAGGTGGTGGCGGAGGTGGTGGCGCTCGGAAGGCTCTCTCCGTGGTCCCACGGTAGGGCGAGGAGAGGCTCAGGGCTTTTGTCCGGCGTGGAGCGGAGCGGTTGCCGGGTGCTCCGAATCGGCGGAGGCGGTGTCGCCGGATCGCTCGGGCCGGGACGTTCCGGGCCTCCCCGTCCGCCGGACGAGATCCGGTACGAGGCTGAGCAGGCCGGCCACCGCGAGTCCCGCGCCCAGCCAGAGGGGGGCCCGCAGGCCGAACCGGTCGACGCCCAGGCCGCCCAGCGCCGAGCCTAGGACCACGCCGAGGGTGATGAAGGAGCTGTGCACGGTGTTGACGAGCGGCCGGGCGTTGCCCCGGCGCTGCACGCGCGTGATCAGGGCCGGGTTCATGGTGACCCCGACGAGACCGATGCCCAGCATGCAGAGCACCGCCCAGATCCCGAACCCGGCCAGCAGGGCGAACCCGGCCAGGAACACCACGTTCAGGGACAGGCCGCCGAACAGGACCGGGAGGGCGTACCGGTCGGCGAGCCGGCCGACGACGGTGTTGCCGATCACCGTGGCGGCGCCGTACGCCAGGAGCAGCAGCGGGACCGTGCCCGAGGAGAATCCGGTGACCTCGGTGAGGATCGGGTTGAGGTAGCTGAAGGCGGAGAAGGTCGCGCCGATGACCATGGTGCTGGTGAGCAGGGTGAGCCAGAGCCCGGGGGCGCGGAAGGCCGTCAGTTCGGAGCGGAACGTACCGCTGCCCTCCGGCCGGCCGGTCCGGTCCACGCCGATCAGGGTGCACAGGGCGGCGGCGGCCGTCAGCGCGGAGATGACCCAGAACGCGGCGCGCCAGCCGTACCGTTCGCCGGTCAGGGTGGCCAGCGGCAGCCCGAGCAGGGTGCCGAGCATCAGCCCGTTGAGGATGACCGCCACGGCCCGGCCGCGTATCTCGGGGCGGGTGAGCTGGGCGCCGAGCGAGATCGCGACGCCGAAGAAGGCCTGCGAGGCGACCCCGGTGATGACCCGGGCGACCACCATGGCCGGGTAGCCGGAGGCGGTGGCGGCGAGCACGTTGCCGGCCAGGAAGACCGGGAAGAGGACCATGAGCGCGGTCTTGGGCGGAAGCCGCAACAGGGCGACGGAGAGCAGCGGTCCGCCGAGTGCCATGGACAGGGCGAAGACGGTGATCAGGTAGCCGATCTGCGGGACGGTGACGCCCAGCCCTTCGGCCATCTGCGGCATCAGTCCGGCGACGACGAATTCGCTGGTGACCATGGCGAAGATGCCGAAGGCCAGTACGTGGACGGCACGGGGCACGGTGGCTCCCCCTCGTGGGTGCGATGACGTTTTGGATGGACCAGTTCAAAACATGGGCGTGAATGGGCCGCCGCACCCGAGCGCGGCGGGGTGAGAACGTTCAGCGGATCAAGGCGTCCAGCGCGGTGTCGGCGACGGCCTGGACGGCCGCGCGGTCGGCTCCGCCCTGGGCGGTGACGCGCATGCCGCCGATGACGGCGTTGACGTAGCGAGCGAGGGAGTCGGAGCCCCGCGCGGAGGCGATGGAGCCATCGCGCTGCCCGGCGGCGATGACGCCTGACAGGCTCCGCAGCCTGCGGGCGGCGTCCCGGTCCAGGAGCCGGGCGGCCTCCGGGTCGCGGGCCGCCAACTCGACCGTGGAGTTGACCCCCAGGCAGCCCAGGCTGCGACCGCCGGGGCGGTGGTCGAACTCGTCGGCCACGATCTTGTCGAGGAGGGCGCGCACCCGCTCGCCGGGTGAGCGGGACTCGTCGTCGAGTACGGCGTCCTGGGCGTCGGCCATGGCGCCCAGGTAGCGCGCCAGCGAGCGCGCGAACAGCTCGTGCTTGCTCTGGAAGGTGTTGTAGATGCTGCTGCGCCCCAACCCCGTGGCGTCGCACAGGTCCTGGGTGGAAGTGGCCTCGTAGCCGTACTCCCAGAAGGTGCGCATCGCGGCGTCCAGGGCCCGTTCCTCGTCGAACTGTCTCGGTCGGGCCATGTCAGCACTCTAGGGTTTTGGAACGCTCGACGCAATACGGGATGATGTCCGGCGCTTACCCCTCGGCGGGCGTCGCCGCCTCGGTCGTCTTGAGGGCGAGCCACAGCTCCATGCGGACGTCCGGGTCGTCCAACGAGCGGCCCAGGATCTCCTCCACGCGGCGCATCCGGTAGCGCAGGGTGTGCCGGTGCACGCCCAGGTCGGCGGCGGCGGCGTCCCACTGGCCGTGGCGGGAGAGCCAGGCGCGCAGGGAGGCCACGAGGTCGCCGCGGCCCTTGGCGTCGTGCTCGTACAGCGCGCGGAGCATGCCGTCGGCGAAGGCCCGTACCGCGTCGTCGGCGAGCAGCGGCAGCACCGAGCCGGTGGCCAGCTCCTCGTGCTCGACCAGCGCCCTGCCGCGCCTGCGGGCGACGGAGAGGGCCTGCTCGGCCTGCTTGTACGCGGCGGAGACGGCGATCGGGCCCGAGGGGGCGGAGAGGCCGACCACGACGTCGCTGTCCTCGGCGCCGCCCTCGCGCGGGGCGCGGTCGTCCTGGGCCTCTGCGTAGGCGGCGCAGGCGGCGACGGCGGAGCCGCCGTCCGCCGCGAGCACGACGACGCGCTCGCCCTCGGGGACCAGGAGCAGCGCCTCGCCGGAGCGGGCGGCGGCGGCCTCCATCGTCTCGGTGAGCAGCTCGGACCCGGCGGGGGCGGCGGTCTCGGCGATGAGCAGCCGGAACGGGGCGTCGAGCAGCCCGCCGTAGAGATCGCCGGCGACCGCCCGCGCGTGGTCCGGCTGCCCGGCGAGCAGCATGCGCAGGACGGCGGCGCCCAGGCGTTGCTCGGCGCCCTGGAGGGAGCGGGAGCGGGCGGTGGTCAGGGTGAGCAGGGCGACGGCGGAGTGCACGGCGTAGCGCTCGGCGGTGCCCAGTGCGGCGCCGGTGCCGACGGCCAGCGCGCCGCGGGCCCGGCGGCCGGAGCCCAGCGACTGGAGCTCGACCCGGTCCTCGCTGTCGCCGACGACGACGCTGGCGGGGGCGGGGCGGTCCCGGAGCCGCTCGACGTCGGGGGTGAGGCGGGCGGCGCGACGGGCGGCCCAGTCGGGGGCGGCGGCGAGGACCGCGCCGGAGGTGTCGTACAGCGCGGCCCAGCCGTCGATGTGGGCGGCGAGCCGGGCGAGGAGGTCGGCGGGGCCGTCCCCGGCGAGCGCGGCCTTCGTCAGCTCGCGCTGGGCCTCGAAGCCGGCGGTGACCGCGCGGTACTGGTCGGCGGCGATGGCGGCGGAGACGGCCTTGCTGATGGCGAGGAACGGGGTGCGGCGGGGGACTTCGAGGAGCGGCAGCCCGGCCTCCTCGGCGGCCTCCACGAGGGCGGCCGGGATGTCGTCGTAGTTCACCCCGACCGCGAACCCCACCCCGGCGACCCCGGCCCCGGCCAGCCGCCGCACGTAGCGCCGCATGGACTCGGGGTCGTCGGCGTCGAGATTGGTGGCGGTCACGAGGAGGAGTTCGCCGCCGTCCATGTACGGGACGGGGTCGGCCAGCTCGCTGGCGTGGGCCCAGCGCACGGGGGTGCCGAGCCGGTCCGCGCCCGCTCGCACGGTGAGCTTGAGCGCCGAGTGCTGGACGAGCGAGGCGAGCGTGGGGGGCATGGGCCGGGAACCCTCAAGGTCGGGGACGAGGTCGCGGCGCCACCGTGCGGACGGCGGATCGCCTGCCGGATCGGTGACACCGAATTTCGCCGTCGCGTATGAACGGCTGCCTCCGATTCTGCCAGGGCGGCAGAGTGCCGGTAACCGCTCTCAGCCGCCCTTCGCCCTACTTCCCGGTAGGTGTCCTCAGCCGTCGAGGTGGACGAGGAGGGGGGGTGCGTGTTCGCCCTGAACGGTGGTGAGCGAGAGGACAGCGTGCCCGGTCGGCACCGCGTAAGCCAGCTCCGAGGCCGACCAGCGCTCCCGCTCGACCTGTCGTACGGTCACCGCGTCCGTGGTCACGGCCTTGCCGGTGACGAGTTTGCGCAGGGCGTGCAGGGCGCGGGTGAACGGCTGGTCGGCGA
Organism: Streptomyces sp. NPDC091287; assembly: GCF_044768525.1. Taxonomy (NCBI): domain Bacteria; kingdom Bacillati; phylum Actinomycetota; class Actinomycetes; order Kitasatosporales; family Streptomycetaceae; genus Streptomyces; species Streptomyces sp. NPDC091287. The sequence goes on along the minus strand of NZ_JBIVUV010000015.1, from coordinate 176,834 downwards.
AGACGGTGTGCTGGGCGACCTCGCGGGTCTCGACCCATTCCTTGCCCCAGGCTTCGGCGAAGCGCTTGCCGTCCCAGGTGGTGATGCCGGAGAAGGCGGCCGTGCAGCCGACCGCGCCGAGCAGCGGAGTGTGCAGGGTCTCGGGGACGTCGTCGACGGTACGGAGGGCGAGGACGGCCCCCGCGTTGACCGAGCGCAGTCGGCGGATGCCCCGCACGGTCTCGGCGGTCACGGCGTGGGTCGCGTCGTCCAGGACCAGGCAGGCGAAGAGCGTGGTGTCGGTGCGGGCCGCGGTGATCGCGGTGAACTGGGCGAGGAGCAGCCGGGTGAGCAGCCGGGACGCCTCCGCGTGGCCGCGCTCCGGCAGGTCGACGCGGACCCGCAGCGGATGCTGGCCGAGCGCCCGCAGCGAGAACGGCCGGGCGTCCGGGCCGGTGGCGAAGAATCCGGCGAACGCGGGCCGGTCGAGCAGCGCGACCCGGTCGGCGAGGGCCGGTGCGGGGTCGCCGGGGCCGCCCGCCTGCCGGGACCGCGCGTCCAGCTCGCGGAGCATCGCGTGGTGGCCGGCGGCTTCGAGGGAGGCGCGGAGGCCGGCGAGTGCGACCGGCGTGCCGTCGAGGAGTTCGCGCAGTTCGGGGACGGAGGGGAAGTGGCCGTGGGCCGCACGGTAGGGGCCGAGCAGCTGGGCGAGGACCGTGGCGGCCCGGCGGCTGTCGAGACTGCCGACATCGCCGACGAGCCCTTCGGCGAGAACGGCTGCCGCCTCGTCGGGATCGGTGGTGCCGCCGTACAGGTCGATGTCGTGGGCGGAGCCGGGGTGGCCGACACGGACGACGACGTCGAAGGCGTCGTCCGGACCGAGCGGCGCCCCCGCGCCTCCGACGGCGAGGACCGCGGCCTGTCCGGCCAGCGCCCGCAGTGCGAGGGCCTCGACCACCGGCCGGATCAGCCGGGTGGTCTTCCCGGCGCCGGGCGGTCCGACCGCGAGCAGGGAGGTGCCGAGCAGTGCGGGTTCCAGGGCGAGGCCCGTGCCCCGGCGGACGTAGGGGTTGTGCGGGTCGTCCGCGCACCGGCCGATCCTGACCTGGCCGGTGAGCACGTCGTGGCGGGCTCCGCGCCGGGGCAGGTCGCGGTGGCCGGAGGGGTGCAGGGCTGCGGCGCCTCCGGTCCGGAGGACGGACTCCGCGAGGGGGGCGAGCCGGTCGGGCCGCTGGGTGGCGAGCGTCCAGGCGTGGCGCAGCCGGGCCGCGTCCACGTCGTTCATCCGCCCGGTGCGGGCCTCGGCGGTGAGGGTGTCCGCGGCGTCGGTCCAGCCCGCGGCGCGCAGCTCGGGCCACTGGTCGGCGGAGGTCTCGGCCGCGGGGGCCGCCGCGGTGCCGTCCGGCGCCGGGGCACCGGTGCCCCGGCGGGCGGCGATCAGTTCGCGCCAGCGGCCGAGCCGGGCGAAGGGGTAGAGCACGGCGGCGGCGATCACCGCGTAGATGACGTTGACGACGGTCTGGCTCTGGTAGATCTCGCCGCCCGCGACGGAGGCGACCAGGACCAGGACCGGGCGGACGACCGGAAGCGCCTCCTTCCAGACGAGCAGTTGGGTCAGGCCCGCCGCGGCGGCTGCCGCGAGCGCGAGGAAGGGCTGTCCCCGGTCGGCGACATGGCGGCGGAACAGCTCGGAGAAGTTACCGATCCGGCCGCAGCCGTAGGCCAGCAGGCCGAAGAGGATCGCCTCGTACACCGTGAGGGCGTCGCTGCCCTCGATGGTGCGGGGGCCACCGGACGTCCCCGGGTTCCACCACTCCCCCGGGGTGAAGAGCTTCAGCGGGACGAGGCGGTAGGGAAGATAGCCGTTGCGCCACAGCGACCACAGCAGCAGCGCGGAGAGCAGGGAGATCAGCGCGCCGACCAACAGCGACCGGTTCGAGACGCCCTCGGGTTCCTCGGGCGGCGGCGGGGTGTATCCGTACCGCCAGACGCCCGGTTCCTGCGGCGGACGGGGCGTGCGCAGCCAGGCGTCGACCGGGGCGCCGGGGAGCGGCTGCTCGACCGGCGGGGCCGTTCCGGGCCGGGTCGGGCGCTGCTCGACGGACGGGGCCGCCGAACGAGGGCCGGCGGCGGGCGGGGGCACCCGCGGCGGGGTCGTGGGCGGTGGCGGGAGGGCCGGTCCGGGGACCCTCTCCGCGCTCGGTCCCCGTACACCCCGTGTGCCGTCGTCGTCCATGAACCACTGCCCCCTTGACCTGCCGGTCCGTCCGCTGCCCCGGTCAATCTAGTGCGCGCACACGGTGAGTTCAGCAACGCGCCCGGATAGTGACCGTCCCGCGAGGCGGAGCGGACGCGGACGCGCCTCGTCCCGCCACCCGCCCGCCATCTGTCCGCCGAGGACAAGGACACACCCCCACCACTCCCGATCGGAGCATGCCCGCACCCCTCCCCCGCCCCTAGCCTGCGAGGAGAAGAGCGTCCGAAACACCCCCAGGAGCCCCTCATGACCGCAATCCCGCAGGAGCGCCGCGTCGTCACTGCCATCCCCGGCCCGAAGTCGGTGGAGCTGCAGGCTCGCCGCCTCGCCGCCGTCGCCGCAGGTGTGGGCTCCACCCTGCCGGTGTTCACCGCCCGTGCGGGCGGGGGGATCATCGAGGACGTGGACGGCAACCGGCTGATCGACTTCGGGTCCGGGATCGCCGTGACCTCCGTGGGCGCCTCCGCGGAGGCCGTCGTGCGGCGGGCCTCCGCGCAGCTCGCGGAGTTCACCCACACCTGTTTCATGGTCACGCCGTACGAGGGGTACGTCGAGGTCTGTGAGCAGCTCGCCGAGCTGACGCCGGGCGACCACGCGAAGAAGTCCGCGCTGTTCAACTCGGGCGCCGAGGCCGTCGAGAACGCGGTGAAGATCGCCCGCGCCCACACCAAGCGCACCGCCGTCGTCGTCTTCGACCACGGCTACCACGGCCGCACCAACCTCACGATGGGCATGACGGCGAAGAACATGCCGTACAAGCAGGGCTTCGGCCCGTTCGCGCCCGAGGTCTACCGCGTCCCGGTCGCCTACGGCTACCGCTGGCCGACCGGTGCCGAGAACGCCGGCGCCGAGGCGTCCGCGCAGGCCATCGACGAGATCACCAAGCAGATCGGCGCGGACAACGTCGCCGCGATCATCATCGAGCCGGTGCTCGGCGAGGGCGGTTTCATCGAGCCGGCCAAGGGCTTCCTCCCGGCGATCGCGCAGTTCGCGAAGGACCACGGCATCGTGTTCGTCGCGGACGAGATCCAGTCCGGCTTCTGCCGTACCGGCCAGTGGTTCGCCTGCGAGGACGAGGGCATCGTTCCGGACCTGATCACCACCGCCAAGGGCATCGCCGGGGGTCTGCCGCTGTCCGCCGTGACGGGCCGCGCCGAGATCATGGACGCCGCGCACGCGGGTGGCCTGGGCGGTACGTACGGCGGTAATCCGGTGGCCTGTGCCGGTGCGCTCGGGGCCATCGAGACGATGCGCGAGCTGGACCTGAACGGGAAGGCCAGGCGGATCGAGGAGGTCATGAAGGGCCGCCTCGCCGAGATGCGGACCAAGCTGCCCAACGGCGACATCATCGGCGACATCCGCGGTCGCGGCGCGATGATCGCGATCGAGCTCGTGAAGTCCGGCACGAAGGACCCGAACCCGGAGGCGGCCGGCGCGCTCGCGAAGGCCTGTCACGCCGAGGGCGTCATGGTTCTCACCTGCGGTACGTACGGCAACGTGCTGCGCTTCCTGCCGCCGCTGGTGATCGGCGAGGACCTGCTGAACGAGGGCCTCGACGTGATCGAGCAGGCATTCGGCACGCTCTGATCCTTCGAACCCGGGAACGGGCGGGGGCGGCCTTTCGCCGCTTCCGTCCGCCATCCGGGTGAGGGCCTGTGAAGAACGTGTGCGGGGGCGATGGCGGGAGGTGGTGGCGACTGTCGGCCACCCCTCCGCTGCCGTACGGTTTCTGCAGATGAGAGAAACACATCGGTCGCGGGAAACCGCGGCCGACGCCGGGCCGGGGCTTCCCCAGCGCCGTCCCGGGCGTGCGTTCGCGCACACCGGAGCCTCCGGCTCCGGGACTCCTCACCGATCGGACGGCCGCCCGCCCCACACCCCCCGGGGCGCGCGGCGAACCGATCTCGCCGGCCATCCCGGAACAACCCCCCCTGTTCCCGGGTGGCCGGCCCCTCTCGTTCTCTGCTTTCTCGGCCTGCTCGCGGCCCTCTTCTCGCTGATCACCTGGCAGGTCGCCGTCGAGGGTCCGCTGCTGCGGCTCGACGAGCGCGTGGGCGGGGAGCTGTTCGGCCACGGCCCGGCTCCGCTGACGCAGGTGCTCTCCGATCTCGGCGGGATGCCGGTGGCGCTTCCGGTGCTGACCTGCGCGGTCGGGTACGCGCTGTGGCGCGGCGCCCGGCGGCTCGCGGTGTACGCGGCCCTCACCATGGCGGCGGTGCCCGCGTTGGTGATCCCGCTGAAGGTGGCCACGGCCCGGCAGGGGCCGCTGACCGAGGCGGTCAACTACTACCCGTCCGGTCATACGGCGACGGCCGCCGTGGCGTACGGGGCGTCGGCCCTGGTGCTGCTGGCTCTCCCCCGTCCGTCGTGGCTTCGGGAGGCCTCCTGGCCCCGGGCGTGGATGATGCCCGTCGCCGCGATCCTGTTGACCACGGCGACGGGCATCGGTCTGGTGCTGCACGGCTACCACTGGCCGCTGGACGTGCTGGCCAGTTGGTGCCTGGGGCCTTGGGTGCTCGCGCCCCTGTGGTGGGTCAGTTGCCGAAGTAGGCGTCGAAGTTCTTCGAGAACTCCCAGTTGTTGAAGCGGTCCCAGTTGATGGACCAGGTCATCAGGCCGCGCAGGTCGGACCAGGTCCCGTGGGTCTGGTAGGAGCCGCAGTCGGTCTTCTTGGTCAGGCAGTTGAGCGCCTTGTTGACCTCGGTCGGTGAGGTGTGGCCGTTGCCCGCCTGGGTGGAGGCCGGGAGGCCGATGGCGACCTGGTCGGGGCGCAGGCCGGGGAAGACCTTGCTGGTGTCGCCCGCCACCGGGAAGCCTGCGAGCAGCATGTCGGTCATCGCGATGTGGAAGTCCGCGCCGCCCATCGAGTGGTACTGGTTGTCCAGGCCCATGATCGGGCCCGAGTTGTAGTCCTGGACGTGCAGCAGGGTCAGGTCGTCGCGCAGTGCGTGGATGACCGGCAGGTAGGAGCCGGCGCGCGGGTCCTGGCCGCCCCAGGGGCCGGAGCCGTAGAACTGGTAGCCGAGCTGCACGAAGAAGGTCTCGGGCGCCATCGTGAGGACGAAGTCCGGGCCGTACTTCGCCTTGAGGGACTTCACCGCGGAGATCAGGTTGACGATCACCGGTGAGGTGGGGCTGCGGAAGTCGGTGTCGCCGGTGTTGAGGGAGAGGGAGTGGCCCTCGAAGTCGATGTCCAGGCCGTCCAGGCCGTAGGTGTCGATGATCTTCGAGACGGAGGTGACGAAGGCGTCCCGGGCCGCGGTGGAGCCGAGCTGCACCTGTCCGTTCTGGCCGCCGATCGAGATCAGCACCTTCTTGCCCGCGGCCTGCTTGGCCTTGATCGCGGCCTTGAACTCCGCCTCGGACTCGACGTTCGGGCACTCGGCGACCGGGCAGAGCGCGAAGCGGATGTCGCCGGAGGTGACGGAGGTGGGCTCACCGAAGGCGAGGTTGATGACGTCCCAGGAGTCGGGCACGTCCGCCATCCGGGTGTAGCCGGAGCCGTTGGCGAAGCTGGAGTGCAGGTAGCCGACGAGGGCGCGGGGCGGGAGCTTGGTGTCGCCGCCTCCGCCGCCCGCCGTGGTGGTCGCGGTGATGGCGGCCGACTTCGCGGACTCGCCGGCCGCGTTGGCGGCGGTGACCTGGAAGCTGTACGCGGTGGAGGCGGTCAGGCCCGTCACGGTGGCGGAAGGACCGGTGGCCGTGGCGACCTTCGTACCGCCACGGTAGACGTGGTAGCCGCTCGCGCCGGAGACGGCGTTCCAGGAGAGCGCGACCGAGGAGGAGGTGATCGCCGTGGTCTTCAGGCCGGCGGGGACGGCCGGGATCACGACGGGCTCGCCGCCGGGGCCGACGAGGGTGAGGTCATCGGCGTAGTAGGCCGGGGTGCCGTACCAGCCGTGGGTGTAGACGCTCACGGAGGTGGTGGAGGGCCCGGTCTTGAAGGTGGTGGTGAGCTGCTTCCACGCACCGGGGGACTGCGTCCAGGTGGAGACGTCGGTGGTCCCGGTGCCGGACGCGCCGAGGTAGACGTAGCTGCCCTGCACCCAGGCGCTGAGCGTGTACGAGGAGTTGGGCTTGACCGTGACGCTCTGGGAGCACTTGGCGTGGTCGTTGCCGGCCGGGGTCGCCTTGAGCGCGGAGGTGCCGCTGCGGGTGGGCGTGGAGACGGCCGCGCCGCTGGAGGCCGCGCAGTTCCAGCCGTCCAGGCCCGCCTCGAAGCCGCCGTTGCGTGCCAGGTCCACATCGGCGGCGCCTGCCGCCGGAGCCGTGGCGACCAGGGCGCCGGCGGCGAGCAGGATGGCCGAGCTGACGGCCAGAAGTCCGGAAAATCTGACGGTTGGTCCGGTGCGTTCCACAACAGCCTCCGCGCAGGGGGGAATTCGAGGTTGGCGTGCGCACAACATGGTCCAGACCAATCAGGTTGTCAAGACCTCTGGCGGCCGGCTCAGCCCTCCCGGCGCTCCCCGCGGGCGTCCCGGGCGGCCGCGCCCGCAGCCTCGTGCATCGCGAGTTCTAGGAGCCCGGCGTCCGTGAGGGTGCCCGAACCGTCCGGCGGGACCAGCCAGCGCACTCCCCCGGTGGCCCGCCCCGGGTACGGGACGACGATCCAGGTGCCCTGACCGCAGCCCCTGATCCCGGTGCCGATCCAGCGGGAGACGGTGCCCGGTGGGACGAAGAAGCCCATGCGCGACTCTCCGAAGTCGGCGAGAACGGGGCCCGGACGGTCGATCAGGCGGGTCAGGACGTCGAGCGTCGGATAGCCCAGCCCGCCCGGGAGGATCAGAACGTCCCAGCGCCTGCCGGCCGGAAGGAGCGCGATCCCGTGCGGATGACGCTCCCACTCCCACCGGCAGGCGGCCGGATCCGGTGCCACCGATGTGAGCCACTCGACCGCGGCCTTCGTTTCCGAGCCAGTCATGACCAGCCTCCCGTTGACGTGAGCACCGGCGGGGTTTCCGCCGGTGCGTTACACGTGCGAGAGAGCGTTCGGCGCCGACTATGACGCGGGTTGCGGCTACTCGTTGGTAGTGAAGTGGGTCACAGCGTCTGACCTGGGCCGGACGCGGCTCAGCTGTCGAAGCCGAGGCCCAGCTTGTCCATCGCCCTCAGCCACAGATTGCGGTGCCCGCCGTTGCTGTCGGCGCGGGCCAGGGACCGCTTGGTGATCTCGATCCCGGCCCAGGCGAAGGGCTCCGGCGGGAACGGCATCGGCTTGGAGCGGACCATTTCCAGGCGGGTCCGTGTCGTCTCCTCGCCGGAGAGCAGATCGAGCATCACCTCGGCCCCGAAGCGGGTCGATCCGACGCCGAGACCGGTGTATCCGGCGGCGTACGCGACCCGCCCCTGATGGGCCGTTCCGAAGAACGCCGTAAAGCGGGAACAGGTGTCGATCGCACCGCCCCAGGCGTGCGAGAAACGCAGTCCGGAAAGCTGCGGAAAGCAGGTGAAGAACTGCTCCGCGAGTTTCAGGAACGTCTCCGGCCGCTGGTCGAGATCGGAGCTGAGCCGGCCTCCGTACGGGTAGATCGCGTCGTATCCGCCCCACAAAATCCGGTTGTCCGCGGAAAGCCGGAAGTAGTGGAACTGATTGGCGCTGTCGCCGAGTCCCTGGCGCCCCTTCCAGCCGATGGAGTCGAGCTGCTCCGGGGTGAGCGGTTCGGTCATCAGCGCGTAGTCGTAGACGGGCACGGTGTACGGGCGGATCCGCTTGACGAGCGACGGGAAGATGTTGGTGCCGAGGGCGACGCGGCGCGCGAAGACCCGCCCGTACGGGGTACGGACCGCCATTCCTGATCCGGAGCGGACCAGGTCCAGGCCCCGGGTGTGCTCGTGGATCCGTACGCCCAGCTCCAGGCAGGCCCGCTTCAGGCCCCAGGCGAGCTTCGCCGGGTGCAGCATCGCGACGCCGCGCCGGTCCCAGAGCCCGCCGAGGAACGTGGGCGAGTCGACCTCGGCGCGCAGGGCGTCACGGTCCAGAAAGTCTACGCCCGTGATGCCGAGCCCCACGATCTCCTCGTGCCATTCCCGCAGCTCCTGAAGCTGGTGGGGTTCGGTGGCGACATCGATCTCGCCGGTGCGCTCGAACTCGCAGTCGATGCCGTAGCGGGCTACCGCGGCCTCGATGGCGTCGAGGTTGTGCTCCCCCAACTCCTCCAGCTTCGCGATCTCGTCCGGCCAGCGCTCCACGCCGTTGGCCAGGCCGTGGGTGAGGGAGGCGGCGCAGAAGCCGCCGTTGCGGCCCGAGGCGGCCCAGCCCACCTCGTGCCCCTCGATGAGGACGACGTCCCGGTCCGGGTCCCGCTCCTTGGCGATGAGCGCGGTCCACAGACCGCTGTAGCCGCCGCCGACGACCAGCAGGTCGGTGTGCTCGTCGCCGGTGAGGGCGGGCAGAGCATCGGGTTTGGCCGGGTCGTCGAGCCAGTAGGAGACCGGCTTCGCGCCGGCGATCGATTGTGCGGCAGCAGTACGCATGGCGGCTGGGGCCATGGTTTCCAACTCCTTTTGGGAAATTCAGGGTCGAGCGTTGTTCTTCCGTCGGCTTGCTACGAACTGGCCGACGAGAACCACCGATATCGCAATGATGAACATGGCGGTGCCGATGACGTTGATCTGCACGGGCGTGCCGCGCTGCGCCGATCCCCAGACGAACATGGGGAAGGTGACGGTGGAGCCCGCGTTGAAATTCGTGATGATGAAATCGTCGAACGAGAGCGCGAAGGCGAGCAGCGCTCCCGCCGCGATTCCCGGTGCGGCGATGGGGAGGGTCACCCGTACGAAGGTCTGCACGGGGCCCGCGTACAGGTCGCGGGCGGCTTCCTCCAGTCGCGGGTCCATCGACATGACACGCGCCTTGACGGCCGTGACCACGAAGCTGAGGCAGAACATGATGTGGGCGATGAGCACGGTCCAGAAGCCGAGCTGGGCGCCCATGTTCAGGAACAGCGTGAGCAGGGACGCGGCCATGACGACCTCGGGCATCGCCATCGGGAGGAAGATCAGCGAGTTGATCGCGCCGCGCGCCCGGAAGCGGTAGCGGACCAGCGCGAACGCGATCATCGTGCCGAGCGCGGTCGCCCCGAGCGTCGCCCAGAAGGCGATCTGGAGCGAGAGGGAGAGCGAGCCGCACAGGTCGGCGACGCCGCAGGGGTCCTTCCAGGCGTCCAGCGAGAAGCGCTGCCAGGCGTAGTTGAAGCGCCCGTTGGGCTTGTTGAACGAGAACACCATCACGACGATGTTCGGCAGGATCATGTACGCGAGGGTCAGCAGACCAGCGATGACGACCAGGTTCCGGCGTATCCAGCGCAGTACGGGCATCAGACCAGGTCCTCCGTCCCGGAGCGGCGGATGTAGAAGGTGACCGCCAGCAGGACGATCGCCATGAGGATGAACGAGAGCGCGGCGGCCGTCGGATAGTCCAGGACCCGCAGGAACTGGCTCTGGATGACGCTGCCGACCATCTTGGTGTCGGTGGAGCCCAGCAGCTCGGCGTTGACGTAGTCGCCGCTGGCCGGGATGAACGTCAGCAGGGTGCCGGAGACGACGCCGGGCATGGAGAGCGGGAACGTCACCTTGCGGAAGGTGGTGGCGGGGGTGGCGTAGAGGTCGCCCGCCGCCTCGTGCAACCGGCCGTCGATCCGCTCCAGCGAGGTGTAGAGCGGCAGGATCATGAACGGCAGGAAGTTGTACGTCAGACCGCAGACGACGGCCATCGGGGTGGCGAGGACCCGGTTGGACTCGGTCCAGCCGAGCCAGCTGGTGACGTCCAGGACGTGCAGGGTGTTCAGCACGTCCACGACCGCGCCGCCGTCGGCGAGGATCGTCTTCCAGGCCAGGGTACGGATGAGGAAGCTGGTGAAGAACGGGGCGATGACCAGGACGAGCACCAGGTTGCGCCAGCGGCCCGCCTTGAAGGCGATGAGGTAGGCGAGCGGGTAGCCCAGCAGCAGGCACAGGATCGTGGCGGTGCCCGCGTACAGCAGGGACCGGATGAACTGCGGGTAGTACTCGCGCAGCGCGTCCACATACGTCTGGAAGTGCCAGGTGACCTCGAAGCCCTGCTCCAGCGAGCCGGTCTGTACGGAGGTGGAGGCCTGGTAGACGAGCGGCAGGGCGAAGAAGACGACCAGCCAGAGGATGCCGGGGAGCAGCAGCCAGTACGGGACGAGGCGTTTGCGGGTGGAGGGCTTGCGGAGCTTGAGCTCCTGGGGCTCCTCGGGCTGTGAAGGGGGCGCGGGCGGCGCCTCGGTGAGGCTCACGCCGCGTCCTCCACGCTCTCCACGCCGGCGTCGATGTCCTGGTCGGCGTCGAGTCCGAAGGTGTGGGCGGGGTTCCAGTGCAGGATCACCTCGGCGCCGGGAAGGAGTCCCGTGCGCCTCTCGACATTCTGCTCGTACACCTGGAGCGCCTTGCCCGCCGGGCTCTCGACCACGTACTGGGTCGAGACGCCGATGAAGCTGGAGTCGACGATACGGCCGGTGACGCGGTTGCGGCCGGCGGCTATGGAGTCCGCGTCGTCCACGTGGGCCAGGGATATCTTCTCGGGCCGGATCCCGAGGAGGAGCCGGCCGCCGCTCGTCGTGGGGGCGGAACACCGCTCGCGGGGCAGGGTGAGCTTGCCGCCGCCCGCGGCCACCACCAGATCGCCGCCCGTGGAGACGACCTCGCCCTCGATGAGGTTGGACGTGCCGAGGAAGTTGGCGACGAAGGTGGTGCGCGGGTTCTCGTAGAGGTCGGCGGGCGCGCCGAGTTGCTCGACGCGGCCCCCGTTCATCACCGCGACGGTGTCGGCCATGGTCATGGCCTCCTCCTGGTCGTGGGTGACGTGCACGAAGGTGATGCCGACCTCGGTCTGGATCCGCTTGAGCTCCAGCTGCATCTGACGCCGGAGCTTGAGGTCGAGGGCGCCGAGCGGTTCGTCGAGCAGCAGGACCTGCGGGTGGTTGATGAGCGCGCGGGCGACGGCGACGCGCTGCTGCTGGCCGCCGGAGAGCTGGTGCGGTTTGCGGCGGGCGAAATCGCCGAGCTCGACGAGCTCCAGCATGTCGTCGACCTGCTTCTTCACCGATTTGATGCCGCGCCGCCGCAGCCCGAAGGCGACGTTCTCGGTGATGTCCAGGTGCGGGAAGAGCGCGTAGCTCTGGAAGACGGTGTTGACGGGCCGCTTGTACGGGGGCAGGTCGGTGATGTCCTTCTCCCCGAGGAAGACCGTGCCGGTGGTGGCCTCCTCCAGGCCCGCGATCATCCGCAGGGTGGTGGTCTTGCCGCAGCCGGACGCGCCGAGCAGGGCGAAGAAGGAGCCCTGGGGCACGGTCAGGTCGAGCGGCTGCACGGCGGTGAAGGAGCCGTAGGTCTTGCTGATCCCGGCGAGGCGGACGTCGCCGCCCGCGGTCTGCTGCTGCTGTGTCATGGGTCGCAGTCCCAGTGTGTTCGGGGGAGTTCGGGGAAAGGGGTGCCCTCGGGCGGGCCGGGCCGCCGGACCGTTCGTCTCGTGATGCGGCTGGCGGGGTGTCCAGCGGCGGGCCCGGCGGTGGGTCCGTGGTCAGGCGCCGATGAGCTTGGCGAACTTCTCCTCGTACGCCGTCTCTTCCTTCGCGCTCAGGGAGCGGAAGGAGCGGGACTTCGCCGCCATCTCCTTGTCGGGAAGGATCAGCGTGTTGGAGGCCATCGACTCGTCGATCTTGGCGAGTTCGTCGCGTACGCCGTCGACCGGGCAGACGTAGTTGATGTACGCGGCGAGCTGGGCGGCGACCGGCGGCTCGTAGTAGTAGTCGATGAGCTTCTCGGCGTTGGTCTTGTGCCGGGCCTGCGCGGGGACCAGGAGGTTGTCGCTGGAGGTGATGTATCCGGCGGCCGGGATCGCGAACTTGATGTCCGGGTTGTCGGCCTGGAGCTGGATGATGTCCCCGGCCCAGCCGACGCAGGCGGCGATGTCGCCCTTGCTGAGGTCGGCGGTGTAGTCGTTGCCGGTGAAGCGGCGGATCTGCTTCTTGTCGACGGCCTTCTGGAGGCGGCCGATCGCGCCGTCGAAGTCGGTGTCGGTGAACTTCCCCGGGTCCTTGCCCTGGTCGAGGAGGGTCATGCCGACGGTGTCGCGCATCTCGGAGAGGAAGGAGACGCGGCCCTTGAGTTTCGGGTCGTCGAGCAGCTGGGTGACGGAGTCGACCTTGCGGCCGCCGGTCGCCTTCACGTTGTACGCGATGACGGTCGGGATGCCGGTCCAGGGATAGGAGTAGGCGCGGCCCGGGTCCCAGTCGGGGGTGCGGAACTGGGCGGAGACGTTCGCGAAGGCGTGCGGGAGGTTCGAGGGGTCGAGCTTCTGCGCCCAGCCGAGCCGGATGATGCGGGCGGCGAGCCAGTCGGTGACGCATATGAGATCGCGCCCGGTGTTCTGGCCGGCCGCGAGCTGCGGTTTGATCTTCCCGAAGAACTCGACGTTGTCGTTGATGTCCTCGGTGTACTTGACCCTGATCCCGGTGCGCTTGGTGAAGGCCTCCAGGGTGGGGCGGCCCTTCTCGTCCTCGCTGACGTCCATGTACTCGGTCCAGTTGGAGAAGGTGACTTCCTTCTCCTTGGCCGAGTGGTCGTCGGAGGCCGCCTGGGCGTCGGCGCGCTTGGCGGGCGGGATGCCGCACGCGCCGAGGGTGGCCATGCCGCCCAGTGCGAGCGCGCCCGCGCCGGAGGCGCGCAGCAGGGAGCGGCGGGTGAGGGCGCCCCGTCCGCTGGTCAGGGATCGCCTCATGGCCGCCAGTTGGGCGGACGAGAGGCGCTCGGGCTCGTAACTCTCCATACGCGTTGCCCTTTCGGGTGGGAGGCCGCTCGGGCCCGTGGGCCCTGGTCGCGCGGCAGCTGCTATCGGTCCCCGAAGATCGTGCGGTGCCAGTCCTTGCGGGCGACCGCGGTGTTGTCGTACATGACGTGCTTGACCTGCGTGTACTCCTCGAAGGAGTACGCCGACATGTCCTTGCCGAAACCGCTGGCCTTGTATCCGCCGTGCGGCATCTCGGAGAGGATCGGGATGTGGTCGTTCACCCACACACAGCCCGCCTGGATCTCGCGGGTGGCGCGGTTCGCGCGGTACAGGTCGCGGGTCCAGGCGGAGGCGGCCAGTCCGTACGGGGTGTCGTTGGCGAGCGCGATGCCCTCGTCGTCGGTGTCGAAGGGCAGCACCACGAGGACGGGGCCGAAGATCTCCGACTGGACGATCTCGCTGTCCTGGGCGGCGTCCGCGACGAGGGTGGGCCGGTAGTACGCGCCGTCGGCGAGGTCGCCGCCGGGGGCCTCGCCGCCGGTGACGACCCGGGCGTAGCCGCGGGCCCGCTCGACGAAGGCGGCGACGCGGTCGCGCTGGGCGTGGCTGATCAGGGGGCCGAGGTCGGTGGCGGAGTCGAAGGGGTCGCCGAGCCGGACGGTCTCCATGAGCGCGGCGACGTCCCGGACGAAGGCGTCGTAGAGCGGGCGCTGGACGTAGGCGCGGGTGGCGGCGGTGCAGTCCTGGCCGGTGTTGATGAGGGAGCCGGCGACCGCGCCGTGGACGGCGGCCTCCAGGTCGGCGTCGTCGAAGACCACGAAGGGGGCCTTGCCGCCGAGCTCCAGGTGGAGGCGCTTGACGGTGGCGGTGGCGATCTCCGCGACCCGCTTGCCGACGGCGGTGGAGCCGGTGAAGGAGGTCATCACGACGTCGGGGTGGCCGACGAGGTGCTCGCCGGCGTCCTTGCCCGCGCCGGTGACGATGTTGATGACGCCGTCGGGGATACCGGCCTCGGTGGCGGCCTGGGCGAACATCAGCGAGGTGAGCGGGGTCAGCTCGGCGGGCTTGAGGACGATGGTGTTGCCCGCGGCGACGGCCGGGAGGACCTTCCAGGCGGCCATCTGGAGGGGGTAGTTCCAGGGGGCGATGGAGCCGACGACGCCGATCGCCTCGCGGCGTACGTAGGAGGTGTGGTCGCCGTCGTACTCGGCGGCGGCCTTGCCCTCCAGGTGGCGTGCCGCGCCCGCGAAGAAGGCGGCGTTGTCGACGGTGCCCGGGACGTCGAACTCGGTGGAGAGCTTGATCGGCTTGCCGCACTGGAGGGACTCGGCGTACGCGAAGTCGTCCGCCTGCTCGGCGAGGACCGCGGCGAATCGGTGCATCGCCTCGGAGCGTTCGCCGGGGGTGGCACCGGACCAGCCGGGGAAGGCGGCGCGGGCGGCGGCGACGGCCGCGTCCACGTCGTCGGCGCCCGCCAGCTCGTAGCGGAGCACGCATCTGCCGGTCGCCGGGTTCACCACCTCGTGGTGGTTGCCGGACGTGCCGGGGAGCAGCTTGCCGCCGATGTACTGCGCACCTTCCGCGAAGCGGTCCTGAACCTGGAAGCCGTTGCTCATGACGCTCTCCTCCGCCGCTGTACCCGCTGGGCGGGGTCGGCGTAGCTTCTTCGTGAATTGAGTGCCGATCCTGACAGAGGGGTTCAAGCCCAACAAGTGATTCCGTTGTTGCCTTTTGGTTACGCGACGGAATCTGTCGACCATGTGTCGTGTCGGTGCGGAAATCCCCGTACGGAGTGTCAGTGGCGGATGCCACACTCACATGCCATGGGACCGATCGATGGGCTTCTGGCGGACGTGGCGCAGGGCAAGCGGGTGAAGTACCTGCCGTTCTGGGGGCACCGGCCGCGCCCGGACGGGCGGCTGGGGAGGAGTTGCCTCAGCCAGTGGTGGCCGTCGCCGTTCACGGTGGACGGGGTGACGTACGCGAGTGCCGAGCACTGGATGATGGCCGGCAAGGCGCGGCTCTTCGGCGATCCGGAGGCGGAGCGGGCGGCGGTGTCGGCGAAGAGCCCGGCGGCGGCGAAGAAGGCGGGGCGCCTGGTCCGCGGCTTCGACGAGGACGTGTGGATACGGGAGCGGTTCGCCCTGGTGGTGGCGGGCAGCACGCACAAGTTCGGGCAGGACCCGGAGTTGGGCGGCTTCCTCCTGGGCACCGGGAGCCGGGTGCTGGTGGAGGCGTCCCCGCTGGACCGGATCTGGGGCGTCGGGCTCGCGGCGGACGACGAGCGGGTGGAACGGCCGCAGCAGTGGCGGGGGCTGAATCTGCTGGGCTTCGCGCTGATGGAGGCGCGGGAGAGGCTGCGGGCGGGCGCGGGGGCCTGAGGCGGTTCCGGTACGGGGGCGACCGAGGCGGTTTCCGTACGCGTACGCAGGTGTCGGGGGCGGTTCCCGTACGCAGGTGTCCGGGGCGGTTCCCGTACGGGGGGGCGCTGCGGGAGGCGGCCACCGAAGCTCGGCCGGGCGGGGAGCGGCCCCTGCCCGGCCGAGGTGTCCGGCGTTCGCGGCGGCGGTGCTAGGGCGTGTTTCGAAAGTAGCGCCGTCCGCCCGGAGGGCGGGCTCGGCGGCGTCTGGTGCGTGCGATCGCAAGGCGGAGGGTCGCCCCGATACTGGATGTATCGGGGTGATCCCGACAACGCGGCGAGGGATGGGGTCTCCCCTGCTCGAGCGAAGCCGAGAGCTTGGGGAAGTGCCAGGCGTCGCCGAGCAGGCGGGACTTTCGAAACACGCCCTAGCGGCGGTCCTCGACGACCAGCGATGTGGCGAACGGGTCGTCGTAGGTGCCGTCGTAGTCGCTGTCGCTGTCACTGTCGGCGCTCGTCGCGGCCCAGATGATCAGGCCGAGGATCGCGGCGCCCACGACGATGCCGACGGAGCCGAGGATGACCCCGGCGAGCGCCATGCCCCGGTTGGTGGCCTCGCCGCGCTTGGCACGGCCGAGGCCGATGATGCCGAAGATGAGCGCGAGGATGCCGAGGATGATGTTGAGGCCGTAGAGGCAGAAGCCGACCACCGAGATGATGCCGATCACCATCGCGGCCGTGCCCAGTCCGTTGTTGGGCGCGGGGGCCCAGCCGACCGGACCCGCTCCGTAGGCGCCGTAGCCCGGGTAGCCGCCGTACGGCTGCGGGGGCGGAGCCGGGTAGCCGTAGTGCGCGGCGGGCGGCGGGGCCGCGTGGCCGGGGCCGTTCGGGCCGATCGGCGGCGGCGGTACGTCCGACGGTGCGGGCCCGAAGCCCCCGGCCTGGGGTATCGGCCCCGTGCCGTCTCCCGCGGCCGGTCCGGCGCTCGGCATCGACGTCATGGTCGGCTGGTCGTGGACCGGGGCGGGCGGCGGCGTGTGCGCAGCCGGCTTGCCCAGTTCCACCCTGCTGTCCGGCGGTGCCCACGGATCGCGCGGCGCGGCCCCGCCCCCGGGCTGCTCTGTGTTGTCTGACATGGGCCTCCCCCATCGTGGTCCCGTCATGCTACGGCCAGGCCTCAACGCCCCGGACCCCGCCTGCGATGATCGGTGGGGCCGGTACGCCCGGCCGACGTCACGCCGAACGGGAGATTTCCGATGACCGATCCGCATCCCTTCATCGCCGGGCTGCCCAAGGCCGAGCTCCATGTCCACCATGTCGGGTCGGCCTCGCCCCGGATCGTCGCGGAGCTGGCCGCCCGGCACCCGGACTCCAAGGTCCCCACGGACCCGGAGGCGCTGGCCGACTACTTCACCTTCACCGACTTCGCGCATTTCATCGAGGTCTACCTCTCGGTGGTGGACCTGGTCCGCACCCCCGAGGACGTCCGGCTGCTCACCTTCGAGGTGGCGCGGGACATGGCCCGGCAGAACATCCGGTACGCGGAGCTGACCGTGACGCCGTACAGCTCGACCCGGCGGGGCATCCCCGAGGTCGGGTTCATGGAGGCCATCGAGGACGCGCGCAAGGCCGCCGAGGCCGAGCTGGGCGTCGTGCTGCGCTGGTGCTTCGACATTCCGGGCGAGGCCGGGCTCCAGTCGGCCGAGGAGACCGTCCGGCTCGCGGTGGAGCACCGGCCCGAAGGGCTCGTCTCCTTCGGCCTCGGCGGACCGGAGATCGGGGTGGACCGCCCCCAGTTCAAGCCCTACTTCGACCGGGCCATCGCCGCGGGCCTGCACTCCGTGCCGCACGCCGGGGAGACCACGGGACCGCAGACCATCTGGGACGCCCTGACCTCCCTGCGCGCCGAGCGCATCGGGCACGGCACCAGCTCCGTCCAGGACCCCGAGCTGCTGGAGCACCTCGCCGAGCACCGCATCGCGCTGGAGGTCTGCCCGACGTCGAACATCGCCACCCGCGCGGTCACGGACATCGAGCTGCACCCGATCCGGGAGATGGTGGCGGCGGGTGTGCTGGTGACCGTCAACAGCGACGACCCGCCGATGTTCGGCACCGACCTCAACAACGAGTACGCGGTGGCCGCCCGGCTGCTGGAGCTCGACGAGCGCGGCATCGCGGAGCTCGCGAAGAACGCCGTGGAAGCCTCCTTCCTCGACCCGGCGGGCAAGCGGAAGCTGGCCGAGGAGATCGACACGTACACGACGAACTGGCTCCGGGCCCCCGGCCGCTGACCCGGTCGTCGACAATGGCCCCATGGCCAACACCGTCACCAGCGTCACCGCCGTGGGACATCGCGGCGATCCGTATCTCGCGCGCGAGAACACTCTGCCCTCGATCCGCTCCGCCCTCGAACGGGGGGCGGACGCGGTCGAGATCGATGTGCGGGTGACCCGCGACGGGGTGCCCGTCCTGCTGCACGACGCGACGCTGGAGCGGCTGTGGGGCCACGACCGGAGGCTGGACCGACTGGACCACGCGGAGCTGAAGGAGCTGACGGGCGGCGGGGTGCCCACGCTCCGCGAGGCGCTGCTCGCCGTCGGGGCGCACCGGGTGATGGTGGACCTGCCCGGCTCCACGGACGCCTCGGTGAAGAAGATCGTCGGCACGGTCCGGGAGTGCGGGGCCGGCGAGCGGGCGTACTACTGCGCGAGCGCGGACGCGATGCTGCGGGTGCGCGCCGCCGATCCGTCCGCCGAGATCGCCCTGACCTGGACCACGCTGGCCCCGCCGCGTCCGGAGCTGCTGGCCGCGGTGAAGCCGCGCTGGCTGAACTACCGCTTCGGTCTGGTGAGCCGGGAGCTGACGGACCGGGCCCACCGGGACGGGCTGCTCGTCTCCGCGTGGACGGCCGACACGAAGCGCACGATGCGCCGGCTGATCGAGCGGGGCGTCGACTCGATCACCACCAACCGGATCGACACGCTTCACCGGCTGCTGGCCAACTCGCCCGGTCGCGGCGGCTCTTGATCGGTCCGGCATGATGGGACCCCCGCACCGCCCGTCGCCGCTCCGGGGCGCCGGGCCCTTGGCCATCGAGGAGCAGCTGTGATGGACCCCCGACCGCAGGCGGCCACCGCCCGGATACGTTCCGACGTCGCGCACAACGCCCGTGTGTGGAACTACTGGCTGGGCGGCAAGGACAACTACCCGGTGGACCGGGCGGTGGGCGACCGGGTGACCGGGATGTACCCGAGCATCGGTGAAGTGGCCCGCGCGGACCGGGCGTTCCTCGGCCGTGTAGTGCGCCATCTGGCCGGCGACGTGGGCATCGACCAGTTCCTGGACATCGGCACCGGGCTGCCGACCGTGAACAACACCCACGAGATCGCCCAGCACACCGCGCCGCACGCGCGCATCGTCTACGTGGACAACGATCCGATCGTGCTGGCGCACGCCCGTGCCCTGCTGACCAGTTCGCTGGAGGGCGCGACCGAGTACGTCGACGCGGACGCGCACCGCCCCGAGCAGATCCTGCGGGCCGCCGAGCCCACCCTGGACCTGGGCCGGCCGGTCGCGGTGATGATGCTCGGCATCCTGAACTTCGTGCTGGACACGGACGAGGCGCGGTCCATCGTGCGGACGCTGATGGCGGCCGTGCCGTCGGGCAGCCACCTGGTGCTGACCCACCCGACGCTGGAGCTGGGCGGCGAGGGCAACGAGGCGGCGATGCGCTTCTGGAACGAGAACGCCACCCCGCCCATCACGGCCCGCAGCAGGGAGGAGTTCGCAGGTTTCCTGGACGGTCTGGAGATCCTGGAGCCGGGGATCGTCTCCTGCTCCCGCTGGCGTACGAACCCGCGGGAGCCGGAGGTCGCGCAGTTCGGGGTGGTGGCCCGGAAGCCCTGATGCGCTTCCCGGGCCTGTCGGCACGGCTGCGCGGGCCGCGGGCCGTCGACCTGTGGATCACGCTCGCGGTGCAGGCCGCAGTGACCATGCCGTTCGTCGTGCCGCGCGCACCGGACCTGCCGGAGGCGACCCGGGGCGCGTACGGTCTGACGACCCTGACCGTGCTGCCGCTGGCCGCCCGGCGTCTCGCACCGGTCGCCGTGCTGCTGGCGACGCTCGCAGGCGGCGCGCTGTACACGCTGGCCCTCGACGGTCCGGGCCAGCCGTTGCCGTACGCCGGACTGGTGACGTTCTACACGGTCGCCGAACTGTCCCCGCCGCGCAAACGGCTGGCGGTCGCGGTGCTGGTCGGCGCGGCGGTGTTCCCGTCGGTGGCCTGGAACACGGGCGAGGCGCGGGAGTTGCTGTTCTCGCTGTTCGTGTTCGGTGCCGCGTACGCCTTCGGGCGGCTCAACCACACCCGCAAAGCCTATGTGGCGGCGGTGGAGGACCGGGCGCTCCAGGCGGAGCTGGGTCGGCGGATCGAGGCGGAGCGGGCCGCGGCGCGCGAACGGGCCCGGATCGCACGGGAGATGCACGACATCCTCTCGCACGCGGTGAGCCTGATGATCGTGCAGGCGGAGGCCGGGCCGGTGGCGGTCCGGACCGCCCCCGAGCGTGCGGAGGCCGCGTTCGACGCGATCTCCGAGACGGGCCGGGACGCGATGGTGCAGCTGCGCCGGATGCTCGGGTTGCTGCGCGAGGACGGGCTCGGCCGGGCTCCCGCGCCCCGTTCGCCGCAGCCGGGGCTCGCGGAGCTGCCGGCTCTGCTGGCGCGGGTGCGCGGCGGCGGCCCGGAGGTCGTCATGACGACGACGGGGACGGTCCGCCCACTGCCGCAGGACACCGGGGCGACGGTGTACCGGATCGTGCAGGAGGCCCTGACGAACGTCGTCAAGCATGCGCGGGCCGACCGCGTGGAGGCGGAACTGAGCTATGGGGAGAACGAGTTGACGATCACGGTGCGGGACGACGGGCAGGGGCCCGGGACCACCCAGGGGCTCGGGCTGATCGGGATCCGGGAGCGGGCCGCCGCGCACGGCGGCACCGTGCGGGCCGGTGGTGGGCCCGGCGGGCGGGGCTTCGAGCTGGTCGTCGGGCTGCCGCTCGCGCCCGGGGCCGAAGGGGTGCGGACGTGACGGTCCGGGTGGTGGTCGCCGACGACCAGGAGCTGGTGCGCAGCGGTTTCGCGATGATCCTGGACGCCCAGCCCGGCATCGAGGTGGTGGCGGAGGCGGGGGACGGGGCGCAGGCCGTGGCGGCGGTGCGCCGGCTGCGGGCGGACGTGGCACTGCTGGACATCCGGATGCCGGTGCTGGACGGCATCGCGGCGTGCCGGGAGATCGCCGCCGAAGGGGGCTGCCGGACGGTCATGCTGACCACGTTCGACGCGGACGAGTACGTGTACGAGGCGCTGCACGCGGGTGCGAGCGGCTTTCTGCTCAAGGACGTGCGCCGGGACGATCTGGTGCACGCGGTGCGGGTGGTGGCCGCCGGGGAGTCGCTGGTCGCCCCGTCGGTGGCGCGGCGGCTGATCGCCGAGTACACCTCGCGCCCGGCGGGCCGGCCCGCGCCGCCGGCCGACCGGCTGGAAGTCCTGACCGTCCGGGAGCGGGAGACCCTGCTGCACCTGGCGCGGGGCCTGTCCAACGCGGAGATCGCGGCGGCGCTCGTGGTGAGCGAGCACACGGTGAAGACCCATGTGAGCAATGTGCTGTCCAAGCTGGGGCTGCGCGACCGCATCCAGGCCGTCATCTGCGCCTACGAGACCGGGCTCGTGGCTCCCTCGGCCGGGTGAGCCACCGGCGCTCGCTCCCCCGGCCGAGGGAGCGAGATCCCCGCCGAGGACCGCCCGGGCGGGTGATCCGCTATGACCAACGGGCCAACAGAATGAAGTCCACCAGCAGTTGACGACATTCTCTCCCTTGGAGGCATCCGGTGAACAGATCCGTCCGCACACTCCTGGCCACCGCCCTGGTCCTCGGCATCACCTGCGGGGCGGCCGGGCCCGTGTCCGCGAGCGCCCCCGCCGACGCCGCTCCGGGCTCCCGCCCGGTGGCCTCCGGCGCACCCCGGAGCCAGGACGCTCCGGACGCCCGGGCCCTGCGCGCGGCGATCGACGGCCTCCCGCGCCAGGACGCCGTCGCCGCGCTCGTCCGGGTCGGCGGCACCGGCGGGTCGTGGCGCGGCAGCGCCGGAGTGCGTGATCTGCCCTCGGGCCGGCCGGCGGATCCGGCGGCCCGCTTCCGCGCCGGATCGGTGACCAAGGTGTTCACGGCGGCCACGGTGCTGCAACTGGCGGGCGAGCGGAAGCTGTCCTTGGACCGCACCGCCCGGCACTATCTGCCGGACCTGATCCCGGCCGCGTACGGGGAGGTGACCGTGCGCCAGTTGCTCGACCACACCAGCGGGATACCCGCCGCGGACCTGCCGGGCACGAACCTGGAGGAGTGGTACGCACACCGCTTCGACGTCCACACCCCGCGCTCCATGGTGGCCTCCGCCACGGCGAAGGAGCGGGAGTTCGCGCCGGGCGTCAGCCAGCACTACCTCAACATCAACTACACGGTCCTGGGGCTGCTGATCGAGCGCGTCACCGGGCACGCGTACGCGCAAGAGGTGTCGGACCGGATCCTGCGCCCGCTCGGCCTGCGGTCCACGTACTTCCCCGGCTCGGACCCCACCATCCGCGGCCCGCACAACCGGGGCTACCAGGTATTCGCGACGCCGGACGGGGGCACAGAACTGCGGGATGTCACGGTGTGGGGGCCGACCGACGGGTGGGCGGCCGGGGACATCATCTCGACCACCGCCGATCTGGAGCGCTTCGCCACCGCCCTGTTCGGCGGGCGGGTGGTGCGCGGGCCGCTGCTGGAGGAGATGTTCACGCTGCCAGACGCCTCGGTGCGCACCTACGGCTCCGGGGAGCCGGCGCGGTTCAGCGCCGGTCTCTCCGTGTTCACCCTGGGCGGCCGCCAGGTGTGGGGCAAGACGGGCGGCCGCTGGGGATACAACGCGGTGGTGGCGGCCACCCGCGACCTCTCCCGCACACTCGTCTACAGCGTCGGCGCGACGGACGCGAAGGGGAAGGACGCGAACGCCACGGCGATGGGCATCGTGGTGGCCGCCTTCGGAGCGCCGCCCGCCGCGTGAGCCGGACGCGGCCTCGCGACGGCCGACGGCCCGAAAGGTGTCCGGCCGATCGCGTCCGGACGGGCCGTGGGCGTCAAGCGCTCGCCGGCACGGGCGCCGGGGCCGCGGTGGCCGCCTGCTCCAGTGCCTCCAGGCGTTTGATCATGCGGCGGACGATCAGCAGCGGGATGACGCCGAAGACCCCGAAGGACATGTCGATCAGGCTCCACCAGAACGGGATGTCGCGGATCGGGCCGCAGATCAGGGCGAGCGGGATGATCCCGGCGCAGGCGATCATGCCGAACTCGATGACCCAGATGTTGCGGACCGGGTCGCGGTAGGGGCCGTAGAAGGCGACCGCGATGACCAGGTGGGCGAAGGCCAGCCAGTCGGTGCCGTACAGCATGAAGGGCTGCTCGCGGTCGACGGTGTCGAGCCCTTCGCGGACCCGGGTGATCCACTCCATCAGTCCGGGAAGATGCTCGGGGACCGGGGAGGCCGAGGCGCCCAGCAGCTCCTCGGCCCAGCGGAGTTCGGTGACGAGCGGGAAAGCCGTGAGCCCGCTCAGCACCAGAGAGACGATGAAGAACACCAACCACCTGCGTATACGCCGCGTGAGGGCGTGTCGCTCGCTCATGTCCGCAGCGTACGCCCGTGTTTACCACCCCTTTACGGCACCCCTGTTAAGGCTTCACAAGCCGACGATGGAGTTCCACTTCTTGGCGAACCCCATCCGCTCCTCGGACGTGATGTCGCGGGCGATGGCGAGCCGCTCGCGCATCGCACCGTCGGGGAAGATCAGCGGATCCTCGGCGAGCGCGGCCGTCTCCTCGTCCTTCGAGGAGGCCAGGACGTCCCGGGCGGCGGGCACGGGACAGACGTAGTTGACCCAGGCGGCGAGTTCGGCGGCGACCTCGGGGTCGTAGTAATGGTCGATCAGCCGCTCGGCGTTGCGCTTGTGGCGGGCGAGGTTGGGGATCATCAGGGACTCCGCCCACAGTTCGGCGCCCTCCTCGGGGACGACGAACTCGATGTCGGGGTTGTCGGCCTGGAGCTGGATGACGTCGCCGGAGTACGCCTGGCAGGCGAGCACGTCGCCGGTGGCGAGGTCCTTGATGTAGTCGTTGCCGGTGAAGCGGCGGATGTGCTTCGAGCGGACCCGCTTCTCCGTCTGCTCGCAGATCTCGTGGAAGTCGTCGGCCGTCCAGCGGGTGATGTCGACGCCGTTGCCCTGCATGAGCAGCGCGAACGACTCGTCGAGCCCGGAGAGCAGGGTGACCCGGCCCCGGAGGTCGTCCGCCCACAGGTCGTCGGTGGACCGGATCTCGCGGCCGAGCTTCTTGCGGTTGTAGGCGATGCCGGTGATCCCGGACTGCCAGGGGACGCTGTGAAGCCGCCCCTCGTCGAAGGCGGGCTCACGCAGCAGCGGGTCGAGGTACTCGGCGACGTTGGGCTGCCTCGCGCGGTCCATCTCCTGGACCCAGCCGAGCCGGACGAAGCGGGCGGCCATCCAGTCGCTGATGACGATCAGGTCCCGGCCGGTCTCCTGGTGGTTCATCAGCGCGGGGCTGATCTTCCCGAAGAACTCGTCGTTGTCGTTGATCTCCTCGGTGTACGTGACGGAGATCCCGGTCCGTTGCGAGAAGGCGTCCAGGGTGGGCCGCTTCGACTCGTTGTCGTCATCGGTGTCGATGTAGAGCGGCCAGTTGGCGAAGTGCAGGGTCTGGTCGGTGGCGGAGCTGTCGCGGCCGGCCCGGTCGCCGGGCTCGACGAAGGCGGCGGGCACCCCGCAGCCGGCCAGGGTGGCGCCGGCCGCTCCCGCCCCGAGGGCGCGCAGCAGGGAACGGCGGGACATGGGGTTCTTCCTGATCGCTCGCACCCGCGCAGAATGCCGGTCGGCGGCCGCGCGGACAATGGACCAAGCGTCCAGCGGGGCGGGCCCGCCCCGCACACCTTGTACAGACCCGCCCGCACACCTTGTACAGAGGGGAACGGAAACGGCCCCGGGCCGGAGCCCGGGGCCGTACACCGCGTCAACGAGAGGGTCAGTCCTCGATGGACGTCATGACGTGCTTGATGCGGGTGTAGTCCTCGAAGCCGTAGGCGGAGAGGTCCTTGCCGTAGCCGGACTTCTTGAATCCGCCGTGCGGCATCTCGGCGACCAGCGGAATGTGGGTGTTGATCCACACGCAGCCGAAGTCGAGGTTCTTGGACATGCGCATGGCGCGGGAGTGGTTCGTCGTCCACACCGAGGAGGCGAGCGCGTAGTCGACGCCGTTGGCGTACTCGACGGCTTGCTTCTCGTCGGTGAAGGACTGGACGGTGATGACGGGTCCGAAGACCTCGTTCTGGATGATCTCGTCGTCCTGCTTCAGGCCGGAGACGACGGTCGGGGCGTAGAAGTAGCCCTTGTCGCCGACCCGGTGGCCGCCCGCCTCGACCTTGGCGTGGGCGGGGAGCCGCTCGATGAAGCCGCTCACCTGCTTCAGCTGGTTGGCGTTGTTGAGCGGGCCGTACGCCACGTCCTCGTCGTCCGGCTGCCCGGTCTTCGTGTCGGCGGCGGCCTTGGCGAGCTCGGTGACGAACGCGTCGTGGATCGACTCGTGGACCAGGACGCGGGTGGCGGCCGTACAGTCCTGGCCTGCGTTGAAGAAGCCCGCCTCGGAGACGCCCGCGACGGTCTTGGCGATGTCGGCGTCGTCGAAGACCACGACGGGCGCCTTGCCGCCGAGCTCCAGGTGGACGCGCTTGACGTCCTTGGCCGCGGACTCGGCGACCTGCATGCCGGCCCGTACCGAACCGGTGATGGAGGCCATCGCCGGGGTCGGGTGCTCGACCATGGCGCGGCCGGTGTCCCGGTCGCCGCACAGGACGTTGAAGACGCCCTTGGGCAGGATCTGCCCGATGATCTCGGCCATCAGCACGGTCGACGCCGGGGTGGTGTCGGACGGCTTGATGACGACCGTGTTGCCCGCGGCGAGCGCCGGGGCGAACTTCCAGACGGCCATCATCATCGGGTAGTTCCACGGCGCGACCTGGGCGCAGACACCGACCGGCTCGCGGCGGATGATGGAGGTCAGACCCTCCATGTACTCGCCGGCCGAGCGGCCTTCGAGGAGTCGTGCGGCCCCGGCGAAGAAGCGGATCTGGTCCACCATCGGCGGGATCTCTTCGCTGCGGGTCAGACCGAGCGGCTTGCCGGTGTTCTCCGACTCGGCGGCGATCAGGTCCTCGGCCCGCTCCTCGAACGCGTCCGCGATCTTCAGCAGGGCCTTCTGGCGCTCGGCGGGCGTGGTGTCGCGCCAAGCGGGGAAGGCCGCGGCGGCGGCCTCCATGGCGGCATCGACGTCGGCCTGACCGGAGAGCGGCGAGGTCGCGTAGACCTCTTCCGTCACCGGGCTGACCACATCGATGGTCCGCCCGTCCGCGGCGTCCCGGAACTCTCCGTTGATGTAGTTGCGCAGACGGCGCACCTCGGTGGTCACAACCACCCCTCCTGTCGGCTGTCCGATGGGTGAGATGTCCACCCTAATCGTTCCGGTGACGCTTTCGACATACCCACCCGCCCCCAACTTCGGATTCAGTCAGATCCAGGCACGCAGACAACGAATTTCATCGATCTGGGGTTGCGAGACAGACGAGGAGCGGTGCATGGTGGGTGCGTGGCCAGTCGCAGCGCAGACTCCAGGACCGGGAACGGATCACCGCCAGCGGTCGATGCCGTCTCCCTCGCAATCATCGAGCAGCTCCAGGAGGACGGACGGCGTCCGTACGCCGCGATCGGCAAGGCCGTCGGCCTCTCCGAAGCGGCTGTGCGCCAGCGCGTCCAGAAGCTGCTCGACCAGGGCGTGATGCAGATCGTCGCCGTCACGGACCCGCTCACCGTGGGATTCCGGCGCCAGGCGATGGTCGGCATCAATGTCGAGGGCGACCTCGACCCGGTGGCCGAAGCCCTGTCGGCCATGGCCGAGTGCGAGTACGTGGTCATGACCGCGGGCTCCTTCGACCTGATGGTGGAGATCGTCTGCGAGGACGACGACCACCTGCTGGAGATGATCAACAAACGCATCCGGACCCTTCCCGGAGTGCGCTCCACCGAGAGCTTTGTTTACCTCAAGCTCAAGAAGCAGACCTATATGTGGGGAACCCGATAGCCGTGAGCAAGGACCTCAGCCGAACCGCGTACGACCACCTGTGGATGCACTTCACCCGCATGTCGGACTACGAGAACGCGCCCGTTCCCACCATCGTGCGTGGCGAGGGAACGTACATCTTCGACGACAAGGGCAAGCGCTACCTGGACGGTCTCTCCGGCCTGTTCGTGGTCAACGCCGGTCACGGTCGTCACGAGCTCGCCGAGACGGCGTACAAGCAGGCCCAGGAGCTCGCCTTCTTCCCGGTGTGGTCCTACGCCCACCCGAAGGCCGTCGAGCTGGCCGAGCGTCTCGCCGACTACGCCCCGGGCGACCTCAACAAGGTCTTCTTCACCACCGGTGGTGGCGAGGCCGTCGAGACCGCCTGGAAGCTTGCCAAGCAGTACTTCAAGCTCAAGGGCAAGCCGACCAAGTACAAGGTCATCTCGCGTGCCGTCGCCTACCACGGCACCCCGCAGGGCGCGCTGTCCATCACCGGCCTCCCGGCCCTGAAGGCCCCCTTCGAGCCGCTGGTCCCCGGCGCGCACAAGGTGCCGAACACCAACATCTACCGCGCCCCGCTCTTCGGCGACGACCCGGTGGCCTTCGGCCGCTGGGCCGCCGACCAGATCGAGCAGGAGATCCTCTTCGAGGGCCCCGAGACCGTCGCGGCCGTCTTCCTGGAGCCCGTGCAGAACGCGGGCGGCTGCTTCCCGCCGCCGCCCGGCTACTTCCAGCGGGTCCGCGAGATCTGCGACAAGTACGACGTGCTGCTCGTCTCCGACGAGGTCATCTGCGCCTTCGGCCGGCTCGGCACCATCTTCGCGTGCGACAAGTTCGGCTATGTGCCGGACATGATCACCTGCGCGAAGGGCATGACCTCGGGCTACTCCCCGATCGGCGCCTGCATCGTGTCGGACCGGATCGCGGAGCCGTTCTACGAGGGCGGCAACACCTTCCTGCACGGCTACACCTTCGGCGGCCACCCGGTCTCCGCCGCGGTGGGCATCGCCAACCTCGACATCTTCGAGCGCGAGAACCTCACCCAGCACGTCCTCGACAACGAGAACGCCTTCCTGACGACGCTGCAGAAGCTCCACGACCTGCCGATCGTCGGCGACGTCCGCGGCAACGGGTTCTTCTACGGCATCGAGCTGGTGAAGGACAAGGCCACCAAGGAGACGTTCACCGACGAGGAGACCGAGCGCGTCCTGTACGGCTTCCTCTCCAAGGCGCTGTACGACAACGGCCTGTACTGCCGGGCCGACGACCGCGGCGACCCGGTCATCCAGCTCGCCCCGCCGCTGATCTCCGACCAGTCGACGTTCGACGAGATCGAGGGCATCCTGCGGGCCGTGCTCACGGAGGCCTGGACGAAGCTCTGACCGACACCAGGTCCCCCGGCTGATCGCCCACCGGCGGTCATTTCATACGGTTCTCCGGCCCGGATACACCCCTTCGAGTGACAAGGGGCGTATCCGGGCCGCGTGCTGTGCGCCCGCACCGGTCCGACTATCTACGGTGCCGAGTGACCGATCGGCCGCGTCTTCGTTCCCCCGTACGGGGGACGGGAAATCTGACCTGAACCGAGGTGTACGCCATGGTGGCCCCGCCGGACAACGACGTGATCTGGGCGCGTTCCCTGCACCACTCCCACAACGGATCGCCCGGTCTCGGCGGTGTCTCCCTCGGTGTCCGGGACGCCGAGATCCTCGCTGTGACCGGACCGCGCGGCAGCGGGAAGACCACGCTGCTGCACTGCCTCTCGGGCCGGCTGGTGCCCCAGCAGGGCGAGGTCTGGTTCAACAGCGTCCCCGTCCACACCATGGCCCCCCGGGTCCGCGAACAGCTGCGCCGGGAGCGCTTCGGCTGGATCGCCTCCGATCCGGAGCTGGTCCCGGAGCTGACCGTCTGGGAGAACACCGCGCTGCCCCTGCTGCTGCGCGGCGTCTCGCACCGGGCCGCCCGGAAGACCGCCACCGAGTGGCTGGAGCGCCTGGACATCGCCGCCTTCGCCCGGAAGCGGCCGCACGCCCTGCTCCAGGCGCAGCGCCAGCGGATCTCCGTGGCGCGGGCCCTGGCCGCACAGCCGACCGTGATCTTCGCCGACGAGCCCACCGCGACCCTGCACCGCACGGACGGTACCCAGGTGCTGCGCACCCTCACCACGGCGGCCCGCTCGCACGGCATCACCGTCGTGCTGGCCACGCACGACGCCGAGGTCGCCGCGCTCGCCGACCGGGCCGTCCCGCTGCTGGACGGCCGCTGCGTCGCCACCGGTCCCGTGCCCGCGAAACCGGAAGCGGAGGGCCGCGCGGCGTGCTCGCTCTCCGTCTAGCCCGCGGGTCCCATCCCCTCGTCCTGGTCCGGCGACTGCTGGTGGCCGCCGCCTCGGCCGGCGTCGGGTTCCTCCTCCTGTGCGCCCTCGGGTACGCCGCCGCGCACCCGGCCTCCGCCGGTTCGGTGCTGCGGCTCCTGTGGTGCTTCGTCCCGCTCGCCGCCACCGTGCAGTTCGCCGTGGCGGTGGCCCGGACCGACCCGAGCACCCGGCCCCGGCCGGGCCTCTCCTCCGTGGGCCTCGGCCCGGTCCGGCTGTCCGCGCTGGCCGCGGTCTCCACCGCCGTCTCCACCACGCTCGGCTCCATGCTGGCCCTGCTCTTCTTC
The DNA here is from genome assembly GCF_044768525.1 of Streptomyces sp. NPDC091287. Lineage (NCBI taxonomy): Bacteria > Bacillati > Actinomycetota > Actinomycetes > Kitasatosporales > Streptomycetaceae > Streptomyces > Streptomyces sp. NPDC091287. The sequence continues at coordinate 147,615 of NZ_JBIVUV010000015.1, read as the reverse complement.
CTGCATCTGCGTGGCGATCTCACCGGGATGCCGTTCGACGGAGGCGCCGCGGAGTTCCTCGGCGCGGGCAGTCCGCTGCCGCTGGCCGCCGCCCTGATGCTGCTGGCGCTCGTACCGGTCGCCGCGTCGACGGCGAGCGCGCTGGCGCTGCGGTCACGGCCCGACCCGGCCCGGGACACCTTCGGCTCCGAGGAACTGCCGGAGCCCGCGCCGGCCCCGGCCGGCCTCCCCTGGGGCGTGGCACTGACGGCTGCCGGACTCGCGGTCGAGGCGATCGCGTCACGGGGTGCGGCGGGGAGCGCGTTTCCGCTGCCCGGACGGTACGACTCCACCCCGGTGGCGGTACTGATCGGGTGGACGCTCACGGCGGTCGGCCTGGCGATGGCGGGGCCGAGCCTGACCCATCTGTGCGGGCGGGCGCTGCAGGCCGTGCGCCCCGGTGCCGTACGGCTGCTGGCCGGGCGGGTCCTGATGGACGAGGCGCGCCGGATCGGCCGCCCGCTCGGGGTCGTCTGCGCGGTGCTGTCCGCGGCGATCGCCGCTTCGGCGCTGTACGGGGGTGACGAGCGCCCGTACGGCCCGCTCACCGCACTCGGCGCGCTGCTGGTCCTCGGCTGTACGACGGCGACGCTGCTGACCTCGGCGCTGGAGGCCAAGCACGCCCGCGCCCACACGGTCGAGGCGCTGCTCAGGATGGGGGCTCCGGCCGCCACGCTGCGCCGGGCGACGGCGCTGCGGGCGGGCGCGCTGCTGGCCCTGTTCGCCCCGCTGACGTGGGTGATCGCGCAGTTGGCGGCGCTTCCGCTGACGAAGTGAACCGCCGGCGGTTCCCTACCGGAGGTTCGGGGACGGGAGCCCCGGCCGGCTCAGGGATGGGTGGCGAGGCGGGCGGCCAGGGCGTCGAAGAAGGCCTCCCAGCCGTCCTCCGCCGCCGCGTACTGCTCGGGGGTGAGGTTGCCGCCGCGCTGCTGGAAGGCCAGTTCGGTGGTCCCGTCGCCGAGGTCGCTGAAGGTGACGGTGACGATCTCGCCCTCGGCGTCCTCCGGCGCGGAGGCGTCCTTGAGCGTGAGGACGAGACCGTCGGGTTCGCTCACCTCGCGGTAGATCCCGTGGAAGGGCATCTCCACGCCCGGCATCACGATGACCAGGCTCCACGCGCCGCCGGGCCGTACGTCCATCGCCACCCGGTCCAGGGGGACGTCCGCTTCGCCCCCGTACCAGGCGGCGAAGTCCTCCGGTGAGGTCCAGGCGGCGAAGACGCGCTGCTGGGGGGCGTGCAGGACGCGGGTGAGGTCGATGCCCTCGCGGGTGCCACCGGTCATGATCACGGTCCTTGTCCGATCCGGCCGTCCCACGCGGCCGGATCGCCGGGCGCGGGATTGTCCGCCTCCAGCTTGCCCGGCCCGCCGCCCCCCTGCCACGCCGGTCAGGGGGTCAGCAGTCCCGCCAGGGTGTCGTACGTCCTCTCCCACCCCCACGCCTCGCGGACCCACGCCCGGCCCTTCTCCCCCATCGCCGCGGCTGCCGCCGGGTCCCGCAGCAGGGCGACGAGCCGGTCCGCGACGGCGGCGACGTCGCGCCCGTCGACCACGTGTCCCGTCTCCCCGTCCCGTACGGTGTCCGGCGCGCCGCCCGAGTCGCCGACGAGGACCGGCAGCCCGGAGGCGGCGGCCTCCAGGAAGACGATGCCCAGCCCCTCCACCTCCAGGCCCCGCCTGCGGGTGCGGCACGGCATGGCGAAGACGTCGCAGGCCTCGTAGTGCTCCGGCATCGCCGCGTGCGGCTGCCCGCCCGCGAGGACCACCGCGTCCGCGACCCCGGTGTCCGCGGCGAGCCGGCGCAGGGGCCGGGCGTAGGGCCCGTCGCCGGTCAGCAGGAGTACGGCGTCGGGCACCGCGCGCCGTACGGCGGGCAGGGCACGGATCAGGGTGTCCTGGCCCTTGCGCGGGACGAGCCGCGCCGCGCAGAGGATCACGGGCCGCCCGCCCAGGCCGTACCGCTCGCGGACGCCGCCCGCCGGAGGGCGTACGCCGTCGCACGCCCCGGCCCGTACGGCGTCGCGCGCCCCTTCCCGTACGGCGTCGCGCGCCCCTTCCCGTACGCGGAACGCCTCCGCGTCCACCCCAGGCGCCAGGCGCACCATGCGGCGGGCGGCGGCGGGGCCGAGTGCGGCGGCGATGGGCGCGCGGGTCGCCTCGCCCAGGTAGGTCACGGTGTCGGTGCGGTCGCCGATCCGCCGGAGCAGGGCCCTGGCCCCGGGCGTGCGGGCCCACCACACCTCGTGCCCGTGCGTCGTCGCCACGGCCCGCCGCACCCCGCTCTCCCGGCGCAGCCGGCCCGCCAGCAGCCCGAGCGGTGCGGCGGCCCCGAACCAGACACCGTCGCAGCCGTGGTGGCGGGCGATCTCCACCGCGCGGGCGGCGACACGCGGGACCGGGAGCAGGGTGCGGGCCGGGTCGCGGACCACGGGGTGGGGCAGGGCGGCGTCGTGGGCGGTCGCCCCGGGTTCGGCGGAGGTGTAGACGACCACGGAGTCCGTGGGGAACCGGCTGGTCATGGCATGGACGAAGGTCTCGATGCCGCCCTGGCGCGGCGGGAAGTCATTGGTCACCACGAGGGTGCGGCGGCGCGTCATCGGGAGGCCTGCTTCCGTCGGCGTACGGCTTCGGGTACGAGTTCACGCACCCGTTCTCGTATGCGGAGGGGGTGGGCGGGCGGCTGCCGGGCGAGGGCCCAGGCCGCGAGGACCAGCGGGTGCACCAGATAGCCGAACCGGGTCGCGGGCATGAAGGCGATGGCCAGGAGCAGTCCGAGGGCGAGCCGCGCGGCGGCGGCCGACGCCGTCGTGGGGGGTCGGACGAGCAGGGAGAGGGCGAGGAGCAGGGCGCTCACCCCGAGCAGCAGGAGAGTCAGGGTCCGGCCGCCGGGGACCTGGGTGGCGAGCAGATGGCCGGGGAACGGGCTGGCGGCGGACGAGACCGCTCCGGTGAGCCCGAGGGGGAAGTCGACGACATGGGTCCGGAAGGCTCCCGGGGCGCGCAGTGCGGCGGGCAGGACGAGCGCGGCGGCGGTGAGCACGGCGACGAGCCCGCAGCGCAGGGCGGCGCGGCTCCCCCGGCGGCCGTCGCCGGAGGCCGTGGCGAGCAGGGCGAGGGCCACCGGCACCGCCGGCCACGCGGTCCACTTGAGGGTGGCGGCCAGACCGAGCGCCAGCCCGGCCCGGCCGGGCCGCCCCTGCCCCGCCCCGGCCAGCCCCAGGCACATCAGCCCGGCCACCGGCAGATCGACGCCGCCGACCGCGAGCGGCAGCGCCACCAGGGGGCAGGCGGCGAGCCACCGGGGCGCCTCCCGGCGGGCCCCCGCCGGGAGGGCGAGGGCGAACGCGCCGAGGAAGGCGGCGCCCATCCACAGCCGGGGGTCGGTGAACGGCCCGGGCCCGGCCACCGCCTCCGGGATCCCGAAGGCCGCCATGCCCGGGAGGTACGGGTTGAAGTCCTCGGGCACGGTGGGCCGTTCGAGGTAGGGCGTGCCATCGGAGAGCAGGAGCCCCGCCGAGCGGGCGACGACGTCGACCTCCAACTGCGCCCGGTCCACGGCGAGAAGCACCAGCAGGGGCAGCAGCACCGCGCCGGATACGGCGACCGCCCCGGCCGTACGGGGGCTCCGCCCACGGGCCGCGAGCACCGCGGCGGCCGTGTAGCCGAGTGTCGCGGCGGCTCCCCAGACCCGGTGCGGGCCGAGCGAGGAGAAGATCCCGAGCGCCAGGGCGGTCGCCGCGCAGAACGCCCACCAGGCCGCGTCGCCGGGCAGCGCGGGACGGTCCCGGTGCAGGTCGGGAGGGGCGGGGAGCGCGAAAGTGGCCATGCGTCCGAGGCTAGGAACGGGCCGTTCACGGAACGTCACACCACCGTCCGGTCCTTGAGGTCAACCCGTGGCATGAGACGGCGCCGCGAATTCCACCCCTGCTCCGATGCGCCGGCCCGACGGGTGACGAAGAATCTCCGTATGACGCGCACCGTCCCGCCGCCGGACCGCCCGGCCACCACCACCGCTACCGCTACCGCCCCCGCCAGCGCCGACGTCCTGCCGGCGGACCGGGGCATCCGGCGACGGCTGCGGCACTGGACGGCGGAGCCCGCGTACGCCTGGCTGACCGGAGCCGCGCTGACGCTCTTCGCGGTCGTGGAGCTGGCCGTCGTACCGGGTTCGGCGATCACGGCCTTCGGGGTGCTGGTCTGCACGGCCTCGCTGGCCCTGCGGGCGACGCGGCCCGCCGTGGGGTTCCTGACCGTGGGCGCGGCCCTCCTCAGCTTCGCGACGGACGGCAACATGGCGTACGCGACCATCGCCGGCTCCCTGATCGGCTGCTACACGCTCGGGCGGCACCGGGTTCAGCATCCGGCGGTGCTCGTCCTGGCCGGTTCGCTGGCCGCGTTGGCCGTCAATCTGGTGCACATCGACCGGTGGGCCCGGGACGGCTCCCCCGGGCTGCCCGCGCTCCAGGGCACGGACCGGTTCAGTCTGGGGCTGTACGCCGAGACGCTGGTGCTGACGGTGATGGTCCTGGGCGCGGTGAGCACGGGCGACGCGGTGCGGGCGCGCGAGGAGACCCGGCACACCCGGGCCGCCGCGCAGTCCCGGCTGCTGGCGATGGAGCGACGGCAGGCGGCCGAGGCGGAACGGGCCTCGATCGCACGGGAGTTGCACGACATGATCGCCCACTCGGTGTCGGTGATCGCGGTGCGCGCCGAGAGCGCCACGTACACGACGCCGGACCTCTCGCCCCCGGCACGGGACGCCTTCCAGGAGATCGCGGGGACGGCCCGGGCCTCGATGGCGGAGCTGCGGCGGCTGCTCGGGGTGCTGCGGACGGGTGACGGCGGCGCAACGGCCCCGCTCACCGCCCCGCAGCCCTCGCTGGCCGGTCTCGACGACCTCCTCGATCAGCACCGGGCGGTGGGCGGCGCGGCCGAACTGCGGGTCACCGGCGAGCGGGCGCCGTTGCCCGCGTCCTGGGAGCTGTCGGCGTACCGAATCGTCCAGGAGGCCCTGACGAACGCCCGACGGCATGCGCCGGGTGCGCACACCGTCGTGGAACTCCACTACCGTCCGGGCCTGTTGACGGTCCGCGCGTCGGACGACGGGCCGGGTCCAGCCCCCTCCGGTAGCTCCGGGCGGCAGGGGCACGGCCTGGTGGGCATGGCCGAACGGGCCGCCCTGCTCGGCGGGGGACTCACCACCGGCCGGGGCCCGGCCGGCGGATTCCTCGTGGAGGCGGAACTGCCGTGGTGATCCGGGTGCTGGTGGCCGACGACCAGGCGGTCGTGCGGACGGCGTTCTCCGGGCTGCTGAACACCCAGGACGACATCGACGTGGTCGGAGAGGCGGAGGACGGCGAACAGGCCGTGCTCAGGGCGGCCGAACTACGGCCCGATGTGGCGTTGTTGGACATCCGCATGCCCAGGCTCAGCGGCATCGACGCGGCGCGCGGGATCGTCGCTGCGTCGGGCGGGGCGACGAGGGCACTGATGCTGACGACGTTCGGCCTGGACGAGTACGTGTACGACGCCCTGACCGCCGGAGCCAGCGGCTTCCTGCTCAAGGACGCGACCTTCCCCGAACTGCTGCACGCGGTACGGGTGGTGGCGGACGGGCACGCCCTGCTGGCTCCCGAGATCACCGGGCGGCTCATCGCGGAGTTCACCCGGCAGCGGGTCAGCGCTCCCCCGCCGCGCTCGATCGACGGGCTGACCGCGCGCGAGGCGGAGGTGCTCGTCCTGATCGCGCGGGGCCTGTCCAACGCGGCCATCGCCGACCGGCTGACCATCACCGACCACACGGTGAAGACCCACATCAACCGGCTGTTCGCGAAGATGGAACTGCGGGACCGGGCGCAGGCGGTCATCCTGGCGTACGAACTGGGGCTGGTGGTGGCAGGGACGCAGGCTCCCTGAGCCCTTGGGGAGTGTCGTCAAACTGCCGCCTGCCGGGCGACGACGGCAGTTTGACGACAGGCCCTAGGGAGTGTCCGCGAAGTATCGTCGTCCGCCCTCTGGGCGGGGCCCGCGGCGTCTGGTGCGTGCTCTCGCAAGGCGCCGGAGTGTCCTAGTAGCGGAGCTACTCGGGCATTTCGGCAACGCCGCGAGAGTGCGTGCCAGGCGTCGTGGGCCAGACGAGACTTTGCGGACACGACCTAGGAGGCGCCCTCCTCGGGAACGTCCGCCCCGGCCGCCAGCACCACCGTCTCGGCGGCGTCGAAGCGTACGCCCACGACCGCACCCTCCTCCGGGGTGTCCCGCAGGGCGCACTCGGCCTCCAGCACCGGCGCGTTCTCGGGCGTCAGGCGTACGGTCACGTGGTTCCCCCGGAAGGTGCGGACGCCGACCGTGCAGCGCAGGCCGTCCTCGGGAGCGCCGATCAGGACCCCGGCGGGCCGGACCAGCAGATCCACCTCGCCCTGCGGGGAGTCCTCGGGAACCGGGACCTTGCCCCAGGCGGTGGCGGCGGCCCGGCCGGTCACGGTCGCCCCGGTGACGTTGTCGAAGCCCAGGAAGCGGGCGACGAACGCCGAGGCGGGCCGCTGCCAGACGTCCAGCGGGCTGCCCTCCTGCGCGATCCGGCCGTCCCGCATCACGACGACCTGGTCGGCGAGGGCGAACGCCTCGCCCTGGTCGTGCGTGACGGCCAGCACGGTGGTGCCCAACTCCTGGAAGAGGGCACGCAGTTCGACGACGAGGCGTTCGCGGAGGCTGCGGTCGAGCTGGCCGAGCGGCTCGTCCAGCATCAGGAGCTTCGGGCGCGGGGCCAGCGCGCGGGCCAGGGCGACGCGCTGCTGCTCACCGCCGGACAGCGCGGCGACCGCGCGGCGTTCGGCCCCGGGCAGACCGACCAGCTCCAGCAGCTCGCGGACCCGGTGCTCGGTCTCGACCCGCCCGACGCCGTGCATCCGGAGCCCGAAAGCGACGTTGGCGCCGACGTCCCGGTGCGGGAAGAGCTGGTGGTCCTGGAACATCAGACCGAGGCCGCGCCGGTGCACCGGGACGCCGCTCTGGTCCTCGCCGGCCAGCAGGACCCGGCCGCCGTCCATGGGCTGGAGCCCGGCGACGGCCCTGAGCAGAGTGGACTTCCCGCTGCCGCTGGGGCCGAGCAGGCAGACGATCCGGTGGTCGGCGACCTCCAGGTCGACCGCGTCCAGCGCCGTCCGCTTCCCGAACCGCACGGTGGCTTCCCGCAAGCTCAGCATGTCGTTCAGAACTCCCCGGATCGGTCGGTGCGGATACGTTCGAGGAGCAGCAGCGACACCGCGCACACCAGCATCAGGATCGTGCTGAGGGCCATCGCCTGCCCGTAGTTGAGCTCCCCCGACCGGCCCAGCAGCCGGGCCACGGCGACCGGCAGGGTCGGGTTGTCCGGCCGCGCGATGAAGACCGTCGCGCCGAACTCCCCGAGGGAGACGGCGAAGGCGAAACCCGCCGCGACCAGCACCGCCCGCCGCACCAGGGGCAGATCGACCTCCCGCCACGCCCGCAGCGGGGAGGCCCCCAGCACAGCGGCGGCCTCCCGCAGCCGGTCGTCGACCGCGCGTAGTACGGGCAGCATGGTCCGTACGACGAAGGGGACGCCGACCAGCGCCTGGGCCAGCGGGACCAGGATCCAGGAGGTGCGCAGGTCGAGCGGCGGCTCGTCCAGGGTGATCAGGAAGCCGAAGCCGACGGTGACGGCGGACACCCCGAGCGGCAGCATCAGCAGCGCGTCGAAGCCGCGGACCAGCGGCCCGGCCCGCCGGGTCAGGGCCGCCGCCGCGAGCCCGCCGACGACGAGCGCGATGAGCGTCGCGACGAGCGCGTACCGCAGGGAGTTGCCGACGGCCTCCAGCGGCGGGACCAGGAAGGTGGAGGAGCCACCGGAGCCGGCCGACTGGAGGGCCCGGTAGTAGCCGAAGCCGTACCCGCCGGAACCGCCGGCTCCGTCGAAGGAGCGCTCCACCAGCACCCCGAGCGGCAGCAGGATCAGCAGCAGCGCGGTGAGGAGGACACCGCCGAGCAGCGCCCACTGTCCGGGGCCGCGCGGCCGGCGGGAGGTCTGCGCCGGGTCGACGAGCTTCAGCGCCCGCTCCCGGCGGCGTACGGTCGCGGCGTGGACGGCCAGGATCGCGCCGACCGCGGCGAACTGCACCAGGGTCAGTACGGCGGCCGTCGGCAGGTCCAGCAGCTGCGCGGTCTGCCGGTAGATCTCCACCTCCAGGGTGGAGTAGGCGGGTCCGCCGAGGATCTGTACGACGCCGAAGGAGGTGAAGGTGAAGAGGAAGACCATCAGCGCGGCGGCGGCGACGGCCGGGGCGAGCGCGGGCAGCGTCACCCGCCGGAAGGCGGCGAACCGTCCGGCGCCGAGCACCCGGGCGACCTCCTCCTGCCGGGGGTCCAGCTGGGACCAGAGCCCGCCCACCGTCCGTACGACCACGGCGTAGTTGAAGAAGACGTGGGCCAGCAGGATCGCCCACACGGTGGTGTCGAGGCGGACGCCCCACCGTTCGTCGAGGAGCCCGCCCCGCCCCAGCAGCGCCAGGAACGCGGTGCCGACGACGACGGTGGGCAGCACGAACGGCACCGTGACGACCGCCCGCAGCAGTTGCTTGCCGGGGAAGTCGAACCGGGCGAAGACATACGCCCCGGGCAGGGCGATCAGCAGAGTGAGCGCGGTCGATGCGAGGGCCTGCCAGGTGGTGAACCAGAGGACGTCGAGGATGTCCGGGCGGGCCAGCACCTCGCCGATCCGCCCGAACTGCCAGTCGCCTCCCGCCTTGAGCCCGCGGCCGACGATCGCGGTCACGGGATAGGCGAAGAACAGCGCGAAGAACGCGACGGGCACGGCCATCAGGCCGAGCCGCAGCGCGGCCCCGCGCCGCCCGGGCCGGTGCCGTTCCCGGGCGGCCCCGGCGGTCTTCGCCCCGGGCTCTACTTCAGGACCAGCGACTGCCACGACTGGATCCACTGCTCACGGTTGGCGGTGATCTTCTCGGGTGCGACGGTGGGAGGCGTGTCGATCTTCTCGCCGAACTTCGTGAACAGCTCGGGAAGGGTCGCGTCCTTCACGACCGGGTTCACGAACATGTTCAGCGGCATGTCCTCCTGGAACGTCTTGCTGATCATGAAGTCCAGCAGTGCCTTGCCGCCCGCCTCGTTCTTCGCCCCGGTCAGCAGTCCCGCGTACTCGGTCTGCCGGAAGCAGGTGCCGGTGGCGACCCCGGTGGGCGCCTCCTTCGGCTGCGGGTCGGCGTAGAGCACCTCGACGGGCGGGCTGGAGGCGTAGCTGACGACGAGCGGCCGGTCGGCGTTGGCCTTCTTGCCGCCCGCGGAGCCGGAGAACTCCTCGTTGTACGCCTGCTCCCAGCCGTCGACGACCTTGACGCCGTTGGCCTTCAGCTTCTTCCAGTACGCCTCGTAGCCGTCCTCGCCCTGGGCGGCGATGGTGCCGAGGAGGAAACCGAGGCCGGGCGAGGAGCTGGCGGCGTTCTCGGTGACGAGGAGGTTCTTGTACGCGGGCTTCAGCAGGTCGTCGAAGGTCTTCGGCGGCGCGAGCTTCTTGTCGGCGAAGTACTTCTTGTCGTAGTTGACGCAGATGTCGCCGGTGTCGACGGGCGTGACCCGCCTCTTCTCGTCCGTCTGCGTGTCCGCCGCGACCGTGTCCAGGCCCTTGGCCTCGTACGCGGTGAACAGGCCGTTGTCGAGGGCGCGGGAGAGCAGGGTGTTGTCGACGCCGAAGAAGACGTCGCCGCGCGGGGAGCCCTTGGTCAGGATCTCCTGGTTGAGCGCGGCCCCGGCGTCGCCGCTCTTGAGGATCTCGACCTTGTAGCCGGTCTCCTTCGTGAACGCCTTCAGCACCTTGTCCGAGACGTTGAAGGAGTCGTGGCTGACCAGGGTCACGGTCTTGGAGCCGGGGCCCTTGGACTCCCCGGAGCCGGCGGAACCCTCGTCGCCGCAGCCCGCGAGCACGGTGACGCCGAGAGCGGCGGCGAGCGCGGTCGCCGCGTACTTCGTGGTGGTGTTCATGTGATTCCTCCTGGAGATGACCAGGAAGAGACGCGGCCCCGCCCGCGGTCCGGCGAACCGGAAGCGGGCAGGGCGCAACAGCTTGAGTAAGGTCCGAACTTCCTACCCGGAATGACCCGGGCGAGGTTCAGAGGGTCTGCGGCCAACCTGTCCTTGGTGCCGCACTCTCAGCGCTGTGGCGCTCCCCTGTCGGAATATGAAGTTGATTTCGAGCCCAGGCTACACCGGCGGATTTCGGCCGCCCGTCCGGGCGAGGCCAAGGGCTGCGGGAGAGCCCTCAGCGCTCGGAGGCCGCCAGCTGCCCGCAGGCCCCGTCGATCTCCTGACCGCGGGTGTCCCGGACGGTGACGGGCACGCCGTGGGCGGCGATGGCCTCGACGAAGGCCTTCTCGTCCTCGGGCCGCGAGGCGGTCCACTTCGAGCCGGGCGTGGGGTTCAGCGGGATCAGGTTGACGTGCACCCGCTTGCCCTTGAGCAGCCGGCCGAGCCGGTCGCCCCGCCAGGCCTGGTCGTTGATGTCGCGGATCAGGGCGTACTCGATGGAGATCCGGCGGCCGGACTTATCGGCGTACTCCCAGGCGGCGTCCAGCACCTCGCGGACGTTCCACCGGGTGTTGACGGGGACCAGGGTGTCGCGCAGCTCGTCGTCCGGGGCGTGCAGCGAGACGGCGAGACGGCACTTGAAGCCCTCGTCGGCGAAGCGCAGCATGGCCGGGACGAGACCCACGGTGGAGACGGTGATCCCGCGCTGCGAGAGGCCGAGACCGTCCGGCTCCGGGTCGGTGAGACGGCGGATCGCGCCGACCACGCGGTTGTAGTTGGCGAGCGGCTCGCCCATGCCCATGAAGACGATGTTGGACAGCCGCGCGGGCCCGCCGGGCACCTCGCCGTCGCGCAGGGCGCGCATGCCGTCGACGATCTGGTGCACGATCTCGGCGGTCGACAGATTGCGGTCGAGGCCGGCCTGCCCGGTGGCGCAGAAGGGGCAGTTCATACCGCAGCCGGCCTGCGAGGAGATGCACATCGTGACGCGGTCGGGGTAGCGCATCAGGACGGACTCGACGAGCGTCCCGTCGTGCAGCTTCCACAGGGTCTTGCGCGTGGTGTCGTCGTCGCAGCTGATGTGCCGCATCACGGACATCAGCTCGGGGAACAGCGCCTCGGCCAGCTTCTCCCGCGATCCGGCCGGGATGTTCGTCCACTCGGCCGGATCGTGCGCGTACCGCGCGAAGTAGTGCTGCGAGAGCTGCTGGGCGCGGAACGGCTTCTCACCGGTCGCGGCGACCGCTTCCTTGCGCTCGGCGGGCGTGAGGTCGGCGATGTGCCGCGGCGGCTTCTTGGATCCGCGGGGCGCGACGAAAGTGAGTTCTCCGGGCTTAGGCATGGTTCATCCAGTGTCGCAGACAGACGGGTGAGGGCCCGCCGCCCTGTGGGCGACGGACCCTCACTCGTGAAACGTGCAGGTGGGAAAGGGTGCCGGGATGCCGAGGCGGTCAGCCGGAGCCGACGAACAGCACCAGCAGCAGCCAGACGACCGGCGCAGTCGGCAGGAGCGAGTCCAGCCGGTCCATGATGCCGCCGTGGCCGGGGAGCAGGGTGCCCATGTCCTTGATCCCGAGGTCCCGCTTGATCATGGACTCGCCCAGGTCGCCGAGGGTGGCGCTGGCCGCGACCGCGAGGCCGAGCAGCAGTCCCTGCCACCAGGCGCCCTCGTCGATCAGGAACTCCATGCACAGCGCGCCGGCGACCATCGCGAAGGCGACCGCTCCGAGCAGGCCCTCGCGGGTCTTGCCGGGGCTGATGCGGGGGGCGAGCTTGTGCGTGCCGAAGCGCCAGCCGACCGCGTACGCCCCCGTGTCGCTGACCACGGTGAGGACCAGGAAGGTCAGGACCCGCCACGACCCGTCGTCCGCCGTCAGCATCAGGGCGACGAAGGTGGCCAGGAAGGGTACGTAGAACGCCGCGAAGACCCCGGCCGTGACGTCCTTGAGATACCCGTCCGGCGGCTCGGTCATCCGCCAGACCAGCACCGCGAGGGCGGTCAGGGCCATCGCGATCCAGGCGCCCTCGGGCCCTCGCGCGTAACCCGCGACGACCATCGCGGCTCCGCCGACGGCCAACGGCACCAGGGGCGCCTTGATGCCCTTGCGTTCCTGGAGGCGGGAGGTCAGCTCCCAGAGGCCGACGACGACCGCGGCCACTATCACGCCGATGAAAGCGGCCTTCACGATGAACAGCGAGACGCCGATGACGGCGCCGAGACCCACGCCCACCCCTATGGCGGCGCGCAGATCACGCCCCGCGCGCTTCTTCTGCGGGGGCGGCAGCGGGGTGGACATGGGCTCCTGCGGCTTCTCGTCACGGAACAGGGGGCCGCTGACGTGAGCGGCTTCCCTGTCCCGGTCGTCGCGGCTCTGTGCGTCTCTACCTGCGTCGGGAACGTCCGGCACGTTGGGCATGGGCCGAGTCTGCTGGGCGCCATGCACATCGTGGGCAGGACCCGCCGGGGCAGCCCTCATCTCGGGCGTGCCCCAGTGACCGGCTCCTTGCGGGGCACCCCAGGAAGAGTCGTTCATCAGACTTCGAGCAGCTCGGCTTCCTTGTGCTTGAGCAGCTCGTCCACCTGCGCGACGTACTTCGCGGTGGTGTCGTCGAGCTCCTTCTCCGCGCGGCGCACCTCGTCCTCGCCGGACTCCTTGTCCTTGACGAGCTTGTCGAGGGTCTCCTTGGCCTTGCGGCGGATGGAGCGGATCGAGATCTTGGAGTCCTCGGCCTTGGTCTTGGCGACCTTGATGTACTCCTTGCGGCGGTCCTGGGTGAGCTCGGGGAACGTCACCCGGATGATATTGCCGTCGTTGCTCGGGTTGACGCCGAGGTCGGAGTCGCGGATCGCCTGCTCGATGTTGCGCAGCGCGGTCTTGTCGAACGGCGTCACGACGGCCATCCGCGCCTCGGGAACCGAGAACGAGGCCAGCTGGTTGATCGGGGTCAGCGCGCCGTAGTAGTCGGCGACGATCTTGTTGAACATCGCCGGGTGCGCGCGGCCGGTACGGATCGCGGCGAAGTCCTCTTTCGCGACGACAACGGCCTTCTCCATCTTCTCCTCGGCCTCGAGGAGGATTTCTTCGATCACCACGTGCTCCTGCGTGTCTTGGGTGGGCCCGGCGTCGTCATCGCCTGGCCCTGCGGGTCCTGCGTCGCGTCCTCACCTGCACGGTGTCCGACCGGCAGGCCGTTGTCCATCCTGGGGGGCCGTCAGGCCCGGGTGCTCTCGTCGCTCACGAGCGTGCCGATCTTCTCACCCTTGACCGCGCGAGCGATATTGCCCTCGGTGGTCAGCTCGAAGACGAGGATCGGGAGCTGGTTGTCACGGCAGAGCGTGATGGCGGTGGCGTCGGCGATCTTCAGATTGCGGGTGATCACCTCGCCGTACTCCAGTGCGTCGAACTTCACCGCGTCGGGGTTGGCCTTCGGGTCGGAGTCGTAGACCCCGTCCACACCGTTCTTCCCCATGAGCAGCGCCTCGGCGTCGATCTCCAGGGCACGCTGAGCGGCGGTGGTGTCGGTGGAGAAGTACGGCATGCCCATACCGGCGCCGAAGATCACCACGCGCCCCTTCTCCAGGTGCCGTACGGCACGGAGCGGGATGTACGGCTCGGCGACCTGGCCCATGGTGATGGCGGTCTGGACGCGCGAGTCGATGCCCTCCTTCTCCAGGAAGTCCTGGAGCGCCAGGCAGTTCATGACCGTGCCGAGCATGCCCATGTAGTCGGATCGGGCCCGGTCCATACCGCGCTGCTGGAGCTCGGCGCCGCGGAAGAAGTTGCCTCCTCCGATGACCACCGCGATCTGGGCGCCGTCGCGTACGACGGCGGCGATCTCGCGGGCGATGGTGTGCACGACGTCGGGGTCGACGCCGAGACCGCCGCCGCCGGCGAATGCCTCACCGGAGAGCTTCAGCATGAAGCGTCCGGAACCCTTGTCGTCGTCGCGCTTGTCGTCGGCCTGAATGGCGTCCGCGCCCTTGTCCATGGAAATTCTCCTCGTGCACATACGAAGAAGGCCATTGCCGGTGGGTCTGGTGTCCCTACAGCGGCAATGGCCTCCTCGTCAGATCTGCGGTCGTCCGGCGTGGGTGCGGCCGTCGACTGCACCAGACCCTATCGGGTCCGGCGCTGTTCGCCCGGACGGACTCAGATGCCGACCTTGATGCGCGAGAAGCGCTTCAGGGTGACACCGGCCTCGTCCAGGACCTTCTGGACCGACTTCTTGGCGTCCAGCGCGTACGGCTGGCCCAGGAGGGTGGCCTCCTTGAAGAAGCCGTTGACCCGACCCTCGACGATCTTCGGGAGCGCGGCCTCGGGCTTGCCCTCGGCGCGCGTGGTCTCCTCGGCGACGCGACGCTCGGCCTCGACGACCTCGGCCGGGACGTCCTCGCGGGACAGGTACTTCGGGGCGAAGGCGGCGATGTGCTGCGCGATGCCCTTGGCCAGCTCGGCGTCGGCCTTGTCCAGCTCGACCAGAACACCGATCTGCGGGGGCAGGTCGGGCATGGTGCGGTGCATGTACACACCGACGAAGGCGCCGGTGAACTGCGCGAAGCGGTCCAGGACGATCTTCTCACCGAGGTTGGCGTTGGCCTCGTCGACGTAAGCCTGGACGGTCTTGCCGGCCTCGATCTCGGAGGCGAGGAGCGCCTCGATGTCGGCCGGGGAGGTGGCGGCGACGTGAGCGGCGAGGGTGTTGGCGACGGCCTGGAACTTCTCGCCCTTGGCGACGAAGTCCGTCTCGCACTTCAGCTCGAGGAGAACGCCGGACGTCTGGTCCTCGGAGATGAGGGAGACGACGGCACCGTTCTCGGCAGAGCGGCCCTCGCGCTTGGCGACGCCCTTCTGACCCTTGATACGGAGCGCCTCGACGGCCTTGTCGACGTTGCCGTCGGCCTCGTCGAGCGCCTTCTTGCAGTCCATCATGCCGGCGCCGGTGAGCTCGCGGAGCTTCTTGACGTCAGCGGCGGTGTAGTTCGCCATGAGTCTGTATGTCTCTCTCGAAGTCTGAAAGATCTACGGGTGAACGGCGGGGGCGACGCTTGTGGCGTCGGCCCCCGCCGTCAGCAGCCGTGACGGGTGTCAGGCCTGCTCGGCGTCCGCGTCGGCGGCCGGGGCCTCGGCGGCGGCCGGAGCCTCGACAGCGGCCTCGGCCTCGGCGACGGCCTCGGCCGGCGTCTCGGCGTCGGCTGCGGCGTCCTTCTCGGTCTCGACGGAGGACTGGACCTCGGCGGCAGCCGCGGTCTCGTCCTTCTTGTCGCCCTCGAGCAGGTCGCGCTCCCACTCGGCGAGGGGCTCGCCGGCGGCCTTCTCGCCCGGCTTCGAGTCACCGGTAGCGGCACCGGAACGGGCGATGAGGCCCTCGGCGACGGCGTCGGCGATCACGCGGGTGAGCAGGGTGACGGAGCGGATCGCGTCGTCGTTGCCCGGAATCTTGTAGTCGACCTCGTCGGGGTCGCAGTTGGTGTCGAGGATCGCGACGACCGGGATGTGGAGCTTGCGCGCCTCACCGACGGCGATGTGCTCCTTCTTGGTGTCGACGATCCAGACGGCGCTGGGCACCTTCTGCATCTCGCGGATACCACCGAGGGTCTTCTCCAGCTTGGCCTTCTCGCGCGAGAGGACCAGGAGCTCCTTCTTGGTGAGGCCGGAGGCGGCCACGTCCTCGAAGTCGATGAGCTCAAGCTCCTTCAGACGCTGAAGGCGCTTGTAGACGGTGGAGAAGTTGGTGAGCATGCCACCGAGCCAACGCTGGTTGACGTACGGCATGCCGACGCGCGTCGCCTGCTCGGCGATGGCCTCCTGGGCCTGCTTCTTCGTACCCACGAACATGATGGAGCCGCCGTGGGCGACGGTCTCCTTGACGAACTCGTAGGCGCGGTCGATGTACGACAGCGACTGGAGCAGGTCGATGATGTAAATGCCGTTGCGCTCGGTGAAGATGAAGCGCTTCATCTTCGGGTTCCAGCGACGGGTCTGGTGACCGAAGTGGACGCCGCTTTCCAGCAGCTCCCGCATCGTGACGACGGCCATGGCCGTACTCCTTGAGGTGCTCGGTTATCGCGACCGCAGGTTTGCGCTCGCGCCTGACGCCCCGACGCGCCGTGCCACGAGGGACCGAGGAGCGCGGCCACCCCCGAGAAGAGGGAGGTGGCGGGGCGTGCGAAGTCGACCCGGTGACCCGGATCGCCGTAAGAAGTGTACGGGACCGGTCGGGTGCCCGGTGACGGCGATGTCCACACCCGGGTGACGGTGACGTCCACGGCCGGGTGACGGTGACGTCCACGGCCGGGTGGCCGCGATATCCACAACCGGCGAGTAGTCCACAGGAACGGTCCCTGATCCCCGGAATCCAGGCCTCCGGGCCATCGTGGCGTCATGCGCCTTCAGCCCGGCCCAGGCCGCTCCCCCGCCCACCGAACCCCGTTCCTGCTGCTCCTGGTGATCCTTGTGCTCCCGCTGTACGTGCTGCTCCCGGCCGGCCCCTCGGCCCCGGGTGGGTCCGTCGTCCCGACCGGAGCCCTCGCGTCCTCGCCGGGATCGGGCGCCCACACGTCCGTCCGTGCGGGCGCCCGCACGGACGGCGGCGCGGAAGGCGGCACAGAGGGCGGCACGGAAGGCGGCACCGGCAGCGGTGCCCGGAGCTGGCCGCTGGCGGGGAGGCCCGCGGTGTTACGGGGGTGGGAGCCGCCAGCCGGCCCGTACGGGCCCGGTCATCGCGGCGTGGACCTCGCGGCAGGGCCGGGTGCCCGGGTGCTGGCGGCCGCCGACGGCCGGGTGTCGTTCGCGGGGCGGGTGGCGGGACGCGGGGTGGTCGCCGTCGAGGTGGCCGGCAGCGGTTCGCCGCCGCTGCGCACCACGTACGAACCGGTGCGGGCGCTGGTCGAGGAGGGCGAGAGCACCCGGGCCGGGCAGCCGGTCGGGGTGCTGGAGGAGGGGCCGTTCCACTGCGCGGAGAGCTGTCTGCACTGGGGGCTGCGGCGCGGGGACGCCTATCTGGACCCGCTCTCGCTGCTGCGGAGGGGCCCCTCGCGGCTGCTGCCGGTGTTCGGGGTGCCGGAGCCGGACGCCGCCCGGGTCAGCCGCTGACGCCGCGCAGAACCATCGCGACGACGGTGTCCGCGATGACGTCCGGCTCCTCCGCGACACCCAGTTCGATACGGCGCACGGCGGCGTCGACCGAACCCTGCATGAGCATGGCGGCCAGCCTGGGCTGTGTGTGGCCGAGGTCGCCCAGCGCTTCGACGATCATGGCGATCAGCCCGCCGTGCGCGGCCCGGATCTTCTCCCGGGCGCCCGCGTCCAGCTCGCTCGCCGAGATCGCGACGACCGCGCGGTGGCGACGGTCCCCGACGAGGTCGAGCTGCCGGCGCACATACGCCTCGATCTTCGCCTCGGGCGTCTCGGCGCCCTGCATGGCGTTCTCGACCTCGGCCGCCCAGACGGGGAAGTCGACGGCGCACAGCTCCTCGACGACGGCGGCACGGGAGCGGAAGTACTCGTACACGGAGGAGCGCGCGAGGCCCGTGCGCTCGGCGAGCGCGGGGAAGGTCAGCGCCTCCGTACCGCCCTCGGACAGCAGGGAGCGCGCGGCGTCCAGGAGGGCGCCGCGCTGCATGGTCCGGTGCTCGGCCACGGAGGCCGCTCGAATCCTGGGCACGCCTCCACTCTACGGCGGCAGGCGTGCGGGGGAAGGGCACGGCCGCCGATCGGATGGCCGGAGAGTGCCGGGAAGGGTGCCTCAGCGGCCCGAGTCGGCCAGCTTCGCCCGGAGCTGGAGCACGGACTTGGTATGGATCTGGCTGACCCTGCTCTCGGTCACCCCGAGCACGTTGCCGATCTCCGCGAGGGTGAGGCCCTCGTAGTAGTAGAGGGTCACCACGGTCTTCTCGCGGTCGGGGAGAGTGTTGATGGCCCGAGCGAGCAGTCTTCTCAGCTCGCGGTCCTCGGCGACCTCCACCGGATTGTCGGCGGCGGTGTCCTCCAGGGTGTCCATCAGGCTCAGCCGGTCGCCGCCCTCGCCGCCGACGTGCAGCAGCTCCTCCAGGGCGACCACGTTCGCCAGCGACAACTGGCTGAAAACAGCGTGCAGTTCCTCCAGCGCGATGCCCATCTCCGAGGCGACCTCGGCCTCCGACGGCGTACGCCGGAACTGCGCCTCCAGCGTGGCGTACGCGCGCTCCACGTTCCGCGCCTTCTGCCGGACGGACCGCGGGATCCAGTCCAGGGCCCGGAGTTCGTCGATCATCGCGCCGCGGATCCTGGTGATCGCGTACGTCTCGAACTTGATGGCCCGTTCGATGTCGAACTTCTCGATGGCATCGATCAGTCCGAAGACCCCGGAGGAGACGAAGTCGGCCTGCTCGACGTTGGACGGCAGCCCCACGCTCACCCGGCCCGCGACGTACTTCACGAGCGGCGAGTAGTGCAGGATCAGCTGCTCCCGCAGCCGCTCGTCGCCCGTGGTCTTGTAGGAGCGCCACAACTCGTCGAGGGAGGAGGGGGCGGGAGGGCGCACAGTGCCACGCGCAACCGGTGGTACTGCCGCGCGGTCAGACCCGGAGGTGTGCTGGGGCATGTGGTGCCTTGAGCCGTTCTGCCGTGAAGTGCTGGGGGACTTTTGTCTGGGGCGGAATCCTTGTGAGCGTAGCGTGACTGTGACGTCGCAGTCCGCGCAGGAATGGAGATCCCTGCCGCCTGATCGCGTTCCGCCGTTCACGCCGTCCGCGCCCGTCGGAGGCCGGGGCCGCCGCCGTGGGCGCGGGCCCTGAACAGGTCACCGATCGATCGTGCGAGGTCATCGGCCTTACCTTTTCACCCGAATGCTCCAGGTCAAGTACCGCCTCGCCGCGCGTCGTCGTTGCGTGCCGACGGAAGCGTCAACCGCCAGCCGTCGCCTTCGCGTTCGACGAACCCCAGTGAGTGCAGTTCGTACAGGCGACCGAGAGTTTCGTCGGCGGACGTCCCCGCGGTGCGGGCGAGGTCACGGGGATGGGCGACACCGTGGTAGGGGAGTGCGTCGAGGACCCGCGCGGTGACCGCGTCCAGGTGGTCCCTCGGCAGCACCGGGCCGCGGCGGACCGGTGGGAGGTCGCCGATGTCCCCGACCAGCTCGACGACTTCGTCGGCGTCGGTGACGAGCACGCCCTCACCGCGCAACAGCTCGTGGACCCCTGCCGACAGTCCGCTGGTGGCGGGGCCGGGGACCCCCATCGCGAAGCGGCCGAGCCGTTGCGCCTGGCGGGCGGTGACCAGCGAACCGCTGCGGTATTCGGCCTCCACCACGACCGTCCCTCTGGTCAGCGCGGCGATCACACGGTTGCGCAGGATGAATCGGCTGCGGGTGGGGTGGGAGGACGGGGGCAACTCGGCGACGATGAGGCCCTGTTGTGCCAGCCGCCCGAGCAACTCGGCGTGCCCGCGCGGGTAGGGGACGTCGACCCCGCAGGCCAGCACCGCCGTCGTCGCTCCGCCTGCGGCCAGTGCGCCGCGGTGGGCGGCCCCGTCCACCCCGAACGCCGCGCCCGACACCACCACCCAGCCCCGCTCGGCGAGACCGGAGCCGAGGGCCGCCGCCATGTGCGCCCCGTACGGGGTGCAGGCCCTCGCGCCGACCACCGCGACCGAGCGCAGGGACCACAGCCGCAGATCGGGCCGCCCCCGCACCCAGAGCCCGACGGGCCGCGCGTCGCCCAGGTCGTCCAGTTGGCTCGGCCACTCCCGGTCCCCCGGGCAGACGAAGCGCCCGCCCACCGCGGCGACCGCGGCCAGGTCCCGCCCCGGCTCCGCTCCGGCGGCTCGCAGCCGGTAGCCCCCGAGCCGTGCGGCGGTCATCCCCGGCAGCCTCTCGGCGGAGCCGTCCTCGACGGTGAGCCTCCGCATCAGCTCGATCGGGCCGATCCGCCGGAGCCAGCGCCCCGCGCGCTCGTCCCCCGGCTCCAGCACCCGGGTCAGCGCGGCCCTGGCCAGCCGCTCCGCCTCCCCGTCCCGGCCGGGGTCCCGGCCGCCGTCCCGGACGGGCTCCGGCCCGTGCTGCCGGCCGCCGGACTGCGCGCCGCACTCCCGGTCCGCCCCTCCCCCGCACTCCCGGCCCAGCTCCGCGCCGCACTCCCGGCCCAGCTCCGCGCCGCGCCCCCGGCCCGGCTCCGCCCCGCACTCCCGGCCCGGCTCCGCCCCGCACTCCCGGCTCTCGCCCGGGTCACCGTCCCGGACCGACTCCCGGCCGGGCCCCGGCGGGCACCCGCGCCCCGGCAGCGCCTCCCCCGTCAGCCCGGTCACCGCTCCCCCACCCCCATCGGCACCCCGCGCTGGATGCCCGTACGCAGCTCCAGGGCGACCGCCACGTCGGAAACGTCCGGGCGGTCGGCGCCCCGCAGATCCGCCACGGTCCACGCCACTCTCAGCACCCGGTCCAGGCCCCGGGCGGTAAGGATGCCGCGCTCCAGATCCCGCTCCGCGGCCGCCAGCGCTCCCGGGGCCACGAGCAGCCGGGTCCGCAGCTCGTGGCCCGGCACCTCGCTGTTCGTGGTCCACGGGGTGCCGACCAGCCGCTCGGCCGCCCGGGCCCTGGCGTCCCGCACCCGTGCGGCGACGACGGCCGTCGACTCGCCCCGGCCGCCCTGCCCGAGGAGGTCCGCGCGGTCGACCGGCTCCACCTCGACCCGCAGGTCCACCCGGTCGAGGAGGGGCCCGGACAGCCGCGCCTGATAGCGGCGGACGACCGAGGGCGGGCACTCGCAGCCCGCGCCGGTGAGCGAGTGCCGGCCGCAGGGGCACGGATTGGCGGCCAGCACCATCAGGAAACGGGCCGGCAGCCGCACCACCCCCGCGGACCGCGCGACCACCACATGCCCCGACTCCAGCGGTTGCCGCAGCGCGTCGAGGGCCTTGCCCGAGAACTCGGGGGCCTCGTCCAGAAAGAGCACTCCGCGGTGGGCCAGGGACACCGCCCCGGGCCTCGGCATCCCGTTGCCCCCGCCGACCAGGGACTGCATGGTCGCCGAGTGGTGCGGGGCGCAGTAGGGCGCCCGGGAGACGAGCGGTTCACCCGGGGGGAGGATGCCCGCCACGGAGTGGACCGCCGTCACTTCGAGGGATTCCTGCCGGGTCAACGGCGGCAGGACCGACGACAGCCGCTCGGCCAGCATGGTCTTGCCGGCGCCCGGCGGGCCCGAGAACAGCAGATGGTGTCCCCCGGCCGCGGCCACCTCCAGGGCCTGGCGCGGGCGCGGCTGCCCCGCGACGTCCGCCAGGTCGGGCCGGTGCCCGTCACCCCGCCCGGCGGCCGGGGCGAGCCCCGTACCGAGGCCCGTGCCCGGGATCATGAGCCCGGCCAGCATGGCGTCGGGGCGTCCTTGGCCGTCGGCCGGTTCCTCGGGCACCGGTTCGTCGCACAGGACGGCGATGAGCTGGCGCAGGCTCCGGACGCCGAGGACCGAGACCCCCGGCACCAGGACAGCCTCCCCGGCCGTCTGCTCGGGGACCACGACCTGCTCGTACCCCGCTTCGGCCGCCGCGAGGACGGCGGGCAGCACGCCCCGTACCGGACGGACCCGGCCGTCCAGACCCAGCTCGCCGATCATCACCACGTCGGCGATCGTGGCGGGGTCGATCCGCTCCGCAGCCCCGAGGACCGCGCATGCGACGGCGAGGTCGAAACCCGAACCGCTCTTCGGCACGGAGGCCGGGGAGAGGCCGACCGTGAGCTTCTTCTGCGGCCACTCGGCACCGGAATTGACCACGGCGGCCCGCACCCGGTCCCGGCTCTCGACCAGGCTCTTGTCCGGCAGTCCGACCAGGGTGAAGGCCGCCACGCCCGGCTCCAGGTCCGCCTGGACCTCCACCACCACACCCTCGACGCCGACCAGCGCCACGGAACACGCTCGCGCGAAGCCCATCAGGACACCCCCCGGGCGTGCTCCGCGACCGGGGCTCCGCGCCGGGGCACGATCACCCCGATCAGATCGATGCGGACCCCGCCGGGCGGTGGCCCGCCGTGCCGGTCGAGCCAGATCTCGGCGAGCCGTCGCAACCGGTCCGCCTTGACCGGACCGACCGCCGCCATGGGGTGTTCAAACCCTTGTGACCTGCGCGTCTTCACTTCGCAGAAGACCAGGGCGTCGCCGTCCCTGGCCACGATGTCGATTTCTCCGGCGCGACAGCGCCAGTTGCGCTCGACCACCGCCATTCCGGCTTCGGCCAGCAGCCGCGCCGCCAGATCCTCGCCGTACCGCCCGAGTGCCCCCCGTGCGTTCATATCGGCACCACCTCCGGCACCGACTGTGACCCGGCCCGCCCCAAGATGTGGATCTTGGTGGACAACTCCGCGGATGTGGAAAACCCGGCCACCCACAAGGGTGACCGGGTCGTATCCGCGACGCGCGTATCGGGGGCCCGGCACCGGGCAGCGCGGGGTCAGCCTCCCGGAAGTTCCAGATCGCTCTTGTTGAGCTCTTCGATGTTGACGTCCTTGAAGGTCAGGACGCGGACCTGCTTGACGAACCTCGCGGGCCGGTACATGTCCCAGACCCAGGCGTCCGCCATGGACACCTCGAAGAAAACCTCACCCTGGACGGAGTGCACCTGCATCTCGTAGTCGTTGGTGAGGTAGAAGCGCCGTTCGGTCTCGATCACATATTTGAACAGACCGACGACATCGCGGTACTCCCGGTAGAGCTTCAGCTCCATCTCGGTCTCGTACTTCTCGAGGTCCTCGGCGCTCATGGCATGTTTCCCCTTCAGCCGTGCGTGCCCCCATTGTGCGTCAGCCTCCGGCGCCCCTGGACGATTAGACGATTTCGGGGGCCAGAACCAGCGGATCGCACGGGGGACCCTCGTCGAGGAGCGTGCGGAGCAGCTCGGCGAGTCTGGTCGGGTACACCGTCTCACGCGTCGCGAGCAGTTCGGCGGAAGTCCACCACCTCAGACCGGCGACGCTGCGCAGTTCCAGGTCGGTGAGGCCCTGCGGGGCCGTCGCGGTCTGCGTCGTACGGGCCAGGTAGTACCACTCGTCCTGGTCCCAGCGCCGCCCGTCGAACGGGAAGGAACAGATCCGGGTCCAGAGCAGCGGGCCCAGCTCGATGTCCGTGATCCCGGTCTCCTCCTCCAGCTCGCGGCGGGCCGCCGCCTCCCGGGTCTCGTCGCCCTCCAGGCCCCCGCCCGGGGTGAACCACCAGGTGTCGTCCGGGTCGTCCGGCTCATGGCCGTGCAGCAGCAGGACGCGGTCGTCGGGGTCCAGAAGGACCACCCGGGCGACCCTGCGGGCCCCGGAGGTCATCGGGCCGCTCCGGCGGGCGTCCTCCGGCGGGCGAGGCGCGCCGCCACGGGCCCGTACACCGCGCCGCCGAGGATCAGTACGACTCCCACCACGATCGCGCCCAGCTGGAACGGCAGCGGCCCGGCGGCGGACACCCCGCCGGGCAGCGCGGCGAACGAGGAGGGCCGGTCGATCATGCCGTCCATCGGCCAGGCCACGGCGTCCACCCGGGCCTGTACCGCGCTCAGCGGCACGGAGCCCTCGCCACCGTCCTGGAGGTGGACCCGGGAGTCCAGGGAGGTGGCCCGTTCGTCGCCGAGCAGAAAGAGCTGGCCCTGGGGCACGGTGGCGGAGAAGTCCTGGGGCGAGGCCGGCGCCTTCGTGCCCGGGGCCGCCGGGCCCGGGTCGAGGTAGGGCTCGTCGACGGGGGTCCCGTTGACGGTGAGCCGCCCGTCCCGGCCGCAGCAGGCCACCTTGTCGCCGCCGACCCCGACGACGCGCTTGACCATCGGCGTGGCGCCCCAGACCTGGTCGGTGAAGACCACCACGTCGCCGCGCCGGACATCGGCGCCGTCTATCCGCTCGGCGAGCACCCGGTCACCGGGCTTCACCGTGGGGGACATCGAGTCGGTCGGAACCGTGTACGGCTGGTAGATCACCGCCGCCCAGACGAAACCGCCGAGGAAGAGCACACAGCCGACGGCCATGGCCAAGCCCGACACCATGGCGCCGAGCCAGCCGCGGCCGTCTTCCTTGCGTCCTGTACCGCTCATCCCAGCGCTCCCCCGTCGGAGATCGACAATCGCTGATCCGAGTCGGCACCCTACCCGGCGGTACGCCCGGCGGTCAGCCTCCGGCGGCGCCACAACACGAGGGGCACCGCTCCGGCTACACCCAGTGCCGCCGGCGCCATCGCGGCGGCCGCGTTCAGACCGGGCTGGTCGAAGGTGTCCGGGACCGGGAGGGTCGCCCAGCGGCCCAGTGGCCAGGCGATGACGACGGCGCGGCCGACGACCTCGTCCGTGGAGACCGTGCCCTGTCCCGGAAGCTCCTGGTGGTAGCGCGAGTCCAGGGAGTTCTGCCGGTGGTCGCCCATGACGAAGATCCGGCCGTCCGGCACCTTGATTGGGCCGAAGGGCTTGTCGTTGCACGGGGTGTTCCCCGGGAAGATGAACGACTTCTCGTCCAGGCTCTTCCCGTTGACCGTGACCGGCCCGTTCTCCTTGCACTCCACGGTGTCGCCGCCGACCGCGATGACCCGCTTGATCAGGTCCTTCTCCTCGGAGGACGGCATCAGGCCGATGAAGCTCAGGAACTTCTGCACCGCGTTGGGCTCCGGGGTCACGGTGTCCTCGAGCCAGCCGCCCGGGTCGTGGAAGACCACGACCTCGCCGCGCTCCGGCTCCGAGCCGAACCACGGGGTCAGCTTGTCGACCAGCACCCGGTCACCCCGCTGCAGAGTGTTCTGCATGGAGTCCGAGGGGATCGAGAACGCCTGGACCAGGAACGTCTTGATCAGCAGCGCCAGAACCAGCGCGATACCGACGAGCAGCGGAAGCTCCAGCCAGAAGGAACGTTGCCTCCTGGCCGGCCTGCCGCCGTCGCCCGCGGGGTCGCCCTCACCCTCCGGCGGGACCGCCGCCCCGCCCGCGGGAGACTCGTCGCGCTCCGGCCGGTCCTCGGGTTCGTCGTGTCCGGATCGTGCGCCGACCGCCAAATCCCCCACATCCACTCCTCAATACGTGCCACTGCCCGCGCCCGATCCGGTGCAGGCCCACCACTCCCATAACGAGCGGGAGTTCCGCAGGGGTCGGGAGCCGGACCATTCCATAGGGATCCGGAGGTGCCACACTATTCGACGGGGCCGGAGCCGCCGCCTCCGATGCGCGCGCGTCCGGGACCGCGCCGAAGGCGTCGCGTTGTTCCAGGGTGCTCCAGTGGCCGAACGGCCAGGCGATCACGACGGCCCGCCCCACGACCTCTTCCTCGGAGACCGTGCCCCGGTCGGGTTCGTCGAGGTGGAAGCGGGAGTCGGCCGAGTCGGACCGGTGGTCCCCCATCATGAAGAGCCGGCCCTGGGGAACCTTCACCTCGAACGAGATGGTCGAGGGCCGGTCGTCGGGGTGGAGGTACGTCTCGGCCAGCGGTACGCCGTTGACGGTGACCCGGCCGTCCTCGCCGCAGCACTTCACGGTGTCGCCGCCCACCGCGATGACCCGCTTGATCAGGTCCTGCTCGTCGTCGGACGGCAGCAGCCCGATGAAGGTCAGCAGTTCGGTGACCTGCTTGACGCCGATCGGCGGGTCCTTCTTCTCCCCGGGGTCCTCCTGCTGGAGCCAGCCGCCGGGGTCCTTGAACACCACGACGTCGCCGCGCTGCGGCTTCGACCCGAACCACGGGGTCAGCTTGTCCACGAGCACCCGGTCGCCGATCCGGATGGTCTGTTCCATCGACCCGGACGGGATGACGAACGCCTGCACCAGGAACGTCTTCAGGACGAGCGCGATCAGCAGCGCCACGACAACGAGGACGGGTATCTGCCTCACCGCGGACCCGCGACGCTTGCGCCGGACCTTCTTGGCCAGCCGTCGGCGGTCGGCCCGGGTGGGCAGGGAGCGCGGCCCGGTGGGCCTCGTCCCGGTCGGCAGGGCCGCGCCGGGATCGGGTGCGCCGCGCGGACGCCCGCGGTTACCCATGCACCGCGCCAGGCACCCGTACGCCGCCGAAGGCGCCGGTCCCCTCCAGCGAACCCGTCCGGGCAGGCGGCCAGCCCAGCCAGTCCACCCGGCCGGTCACCCGCTCGACGGGGACCATCCCGCCGCCGGGCGATCCGAGATGGTCCCGGGAGTCGCTGGAGCGGCTGCGGTGGTCGCCCATCATCCACAGGGTGCCGACGGGCACCACGATGTCGAAGGGCACCCGGGAGGCGGTGTCACCGGGGTACAGGTACGGCTCGTCCACCGTCACGTCGTTGACCGCGAGCCTTCCCCGCGCGTCGCAGCAGACGACACGGTCACCGCCCACACCCACCACCCGCTTCACGAAGTCGGTGTCGGCGGGCTCCGTGAGCCCCAGGGAGGAGGCCGCCCCGCGCACCAGCCCGGTCAGGGGGTTCGCGTCGAGGTCCTCCCGTACGAACGAGCCGGTGCCGTCGAAGACCACCACGTCGCCGCGCTCGGGCTCGGCGCCGAAACGGTACGCCAGCTTGTTGACGAGAACCCGGTCACCGACCTTCAGCGTGGGCTCCATCGAGCGGCTGGGGATCAGGAAGGGCTGGACCACGTAGGAGCTGAACAGCAGCAGGGCGACGGTGGCCAGGACCACCCCGGTGAGCACACGCCGCCAGGACAGGACGGAGACGACACGGTCCCGTATACGCGAAAAGCGCGACCTCTCCCCGGACCCCGTGTCGGGTTCCGAGGAGCGGTCGCGCTCCGAGTGCTGTGCTTGCGTGTCCATCGCGGCCGAAGCTTATCCGGCCATGCTGTGGACGGGTCACCCCCAGGGGGATGGCCCGGCGGCGGCTCAGCGGTCGCGCTTCTCCTTGATCTTCGCGGCCTTGCCGCGCAGCTCACGGAGGAAGTACAGCTTGGCACGACGGACGTCACCACGGGTGACGAGCTCGATCTTCTCGAAGATCGGGCTGTGCACCGGGAAGGTGCGCTCGACGCCGACGCTGAAGGAGACCTTGCGGACCGTGAAGGTCTCGCTGACGCCCGAGCCCTGGCGGCGGATGACGATGCCCTTGAACTGCTGGATACGGGAGCGGTTGCCCTCGATCACGCGCACGTGGACGTTGACGGTGTCACCGGGGCGGAACGCCGGGAGGTCCGAACGGAGGGTGGCGGCGTTGACGCCATCGAGCAGGGAAGCCATGGTTTCTGCTTTCTTCGCCGATGCCACAGGTCATCGACGGGATGTCGTTGAAGAGTTCGGAGTGCTGATCGCGTCGGGCGGGCGTCTTTCCCCCTGTGGCAGGGGCGCACACCGGACGTACAGCAGCGGCCTATTCTTCCACGGCGGTGGGCCTGCGCCAAAATCGGCCGCCGGGCTCCGGTGCGAAGCCGAGGATGGAGAGGATCTCACGGTCCTTCTTGTCGAAGGCGCTGGCCTCGCACCGCTCGATCAGGTCGGGCCGGTTGAGGGCCGTGCGGGCGAAGGCCTGGTCCCGCCGCCAGCGGGCGATCTTGCCGTGGTGGCCGCTGAGCAGGACGTCCGGGATGGAGCGGCCGCGCCACTCGGGCGGCTTGGTGAAGACCGGGCCCTCCAGGAGGTTGGCCATCGCGCCCGGGGCGAAGGAGTCGTCCCGGTGGGACTCGGCGTTGCCGAGGACGCCCGGCAGCAGCCGGGCCACGGCCTCCGTGATCACCAGGACGGCCGCTTCCCCGCCAGCCAGCACATAGTCCCCGATGGAGACCTCGACGACCCGCAGCCGGGTGGCGTACTCGTCGATCACCCGGCGGTCGATGCCCTCGTACCGCGCCGGGGTGAAGACGAGCCAGGGCTCGGCGGAGAGTTCGACGGCCAGTTCCTGGGTGAACGGCCGGCCGCTGGGCGTGGGCACGACGAGCACCGGGGAGTGCGCCCCGGCCTCGTAGCCGTCGGCCAGGGCCTCGTCGAGCGCCTCGCCCCAGGGCTCGGTCTTCATGACCATGCCGGGGCCGCCGCCGTAGGGGGTGTCGTCGACCGTGTTGTGCCGGTCGTACGTCCACTCCCGCAGGTCGTGGACGTGGACGTCCAGCACGCCGCGGGCGCGGGCCTTGCCGACGAGGGAGACGTTCAGCGGTTCCAGGTACTCCGGGAAGATCGTGACGACGTCGAGCCGCATCAGGCGTCGCCCTTCGGCGCCTCGTCCGCGTCCCCGGCCGCGGCCTCTTCCTCTTCATCGCGCGAGGAGGCGACCACGGCCTCGCTCTCGTCGATCAGGCCGGGCGGCGGGGTGATGACCGCGCGCTGCTCCTCCAGGTCGATCTCGGCGACGATCTCCTCCACGAAGGGGATCATCACCTCGCTGCCGTCGGGGCGCTCCACGATGAACAGGTCCTGCGAGGGCAGGTGGGAGATCTCGGTGATCCGGCCGATCCCGGTGCCGTCGGCGAGCACCACGTCGAGGTCGATCAGCTGGTGGTCGTAGAACTCGTCCTCGTCCTCGGGGAGCTCCTCCGGGTCCACCTCGGCGATCAGCAGGGTGTTGCGCAGCGCTTCGGCGCCGGTGCGGTCGCGCACGCCCTCGAAGCGCAGCAGGAGCCTGCCGCTGTGGACCCGGCCCGTCTCGATCGTCAGCGGACCGGTCGCCGCCGGTTCGGTGGCCAGGACGGTGCCGGGTCCGAGCCGCAGCTCCGGCTCGTCCGTTCGTACCTCGACGGTGACCTCGCCCTTGATGCCGTGGGCGCGGCCGATCCGCGCGACTACCAACTGCACGCTGTTCTCCGATTGGTGGGGTGGGGACGTCGACCTGTCGGAAACGTCCGGGTGGCCGACGACAAAGGCCGGGGACGGCCCGAAGGCCCTCCCCGGCCCTGGCCGGTGTTCAACTCGCTTATCAGCGAACCTGGTCCACATCGACGAGGTCGACGCGGATCCCACGGCCGCCGATGGCACCCACGACCGTGCGCAGAGCGCGAGCGGTGCGGCCGTTACGGCCGATCACCTTGCCGAGGTCTTCGGGGTGGACCCGGACCTCCAGCACGCGCCCGCGACGCAGGGTGCGCTCGGCAACCTGTACGTCGTCGGGGTTGTCGACGATGCCCTTCACGAGGTGCTCGAGAGCCTCCTCGAGCATGCTCAGGCCTCGGTCGACTCGGTGGACGCGGGGGCCTCAGCCGCCTCGTCCGCCTTCTTGTCGGACTTCTTGGCCTTGGGGGTGATGGCCTCACCCTTGGCCTCGTCGCCGTCCGAGGACAGCGCCTCGAACAGCGCGCGCTTGTCAGCCTTGGGCTCCGGCTGCAGCAGCGGCGCGGGGGCCGGGAGGCCCTTGTGGGCCTGCCAGTCACCGGTGAGCTTCAGGATCGCGAGGACCGGCTCGGTCGGCTGGGCGCCGACGGACAGCCAGTACTGCGCGCGCTCTGCGTTGACCTCGATGCGCGAGGGGTTCTGCACCGGGTGGTACAGGCCGATCTCCTCGATGGCCCGGCCATCACGGCGGGTACGGGAGTCGGCGACGACGATGCGGTAGTGAGGCGAACGGATCTTGCCCAGACGCTTCAGCTTGATCTTGACTGCCACGGAAGTGGTGTCTCCTGGTCTATGACGTGGTTGGGCACAACTAGATGCCACGTGGGGTTGCGGTACTCGGAGTGCCCGATGGACGCGCCAGCCGGAGGAGAGAGGGGTCCTGTGCGACTGTCGAGTACAGCTAGCTATTGTGCCACACCACATCGGCTCACCCCACCGCGACCGCCGCTTCCGGAATCCGGAACGGCTTGCCGCAGCCGCCGCAGACGATCGGCGCCTGCGCCAGGACCGACGGCACGACGCGGACATTGCGTCCGCAGTCGCAGACGGCCTTGACCCGCACACCGCCCCCGGAGGAACCGTGCCGGGCGGCAGGTCCGCGGAAGGAGCGCTTGGTGTCGGCGGCGGTGGCGACGGTGTGCGCCTTGAGGGCGCGCTGTAGCCGTTCGGTGGTCGGACGGTACCGGCGCTTGGCTTCCGGAACCAGCGTGACCAGCGAGAATCCGCTGCTGGGGTGGGGTTCCTCGGCATGATCGAGGCCCAGCTCCTCGGCGATCGCGAGGAAGCGTCGGTTGTGGTAGCGGCCGGCGCGGGAGGTGTCTCGGACTCCTCTCGCGGCGGCGATGCCGTGGACTGCCTCATGGAGCAGTCGCTCGAAGGAGAGCTCGGCGCCACAGGCGGACGAGGACTCTCCGATCAGGGACTCGGGCGCGGCAAGATCGGGCAGCTCGGGGTGGTACCGCTGAATGTCGGCCCACGCCTGTGCCAGCTCTGCGGCAAGTACAGGTGGTGTCGTGCTCACGTCGTGACAACGAGCCCGAGGGCCCCGGTGTTCCTATTCCGGGGCATCCCAAATAATTTGCACGTACCAGTCAGTTGCCCTTGATGCGTCCGGACGAGGGCGGGTGCGCAGAACTGCGGAGAAGACGCACAGCTCACACCAAGGTGGTGCACAGCGTGCGGTACGCCCCGGGCTCCGGATGTGAGGAGCGCGGGCGGCCCGCGCTCCTGACGAATCCGCCCGAGAGACTACCCGCCCCTCCGTTCGACGTGCCCGGCGCGGGGTGTCGGGTAAGACTGGTCGGAGAGCAGACGTGGGACGGGGCGCACGAACGGGGCACGCAAGCACTGCTCCACAACCCCTGGACGGAACGGCGGATGCGCAGTTCTCTGGCTACGGGGTGCGGAACACACGCACACGGGGGACGTCCACTCGGGCACGACCGACCTCTTGGCGGATTGGGGCACTTTCCATGACACCAACGCTCGTACGGAACCAGTCGGCCGCGGATGCCTCCGCACCGGCGGACGCCGGTACCCGCGCACGTGACTGGGCCGAGATCCAGGAACGCATGCTCGCGCCGCTGTACGAGGCGGTGTACGACCGGATGGAAGTCGGGGCCGCCACCCGGATGCTGTCCCTCGACTGTGGCTCGGGCCTCGCGATGCTCGTCGCGGCGGCCCGGGGGGCGCACGTCACGGGTGTGGACTCCGACCGGGAGCGCCTGGCGCTGGCCCGGGCACGGCTGCTGCCCGAGGCGGGCTGGGACGACGCGCCCGCGCACTCCCCGCATCCGGCCCGCCGTCGGGCCCGGCTGCTGGAGGACGGGCTGCCCGCGCCCGCCGGCGCGGACGGCGCCCCGTACAACCTGATCACGGTCTTCGAGCCGATCGGCTGTGCGGCCGGGGACTCCGAGGGGCTGGTGCCGGCGCTGCGGTCGGCCGTGCCGCTGGCGGTCCGGGGCGCCTCGGTGGTGCTGACCGGATGGGGGCCGCCGGAACGCTGCGCCACGGCCGCGGTGCTGCGGGTGGCCGCGCGGCTGGCGGAGTCCGCGCGTCCGCCGCGTACCGAACCGGGCAGGTGGCGGCCGACGCTCCGGGACGATCTGGAGGACGTGGCGGCGCGGGCCGGGCTGAAGCCGGACGGTTCGGGGCGGGTGTCCTGCCCGTTCGGCTACGCGGACGTGAACAGCGCGGTCCGCGGCCTGCTGTCCACCGGGCTCTTCGACGCCGCCGTACGGGCCACGGACCGCTCCCAGGTGGAGAAGGAGGTCGCGGAGGCCCTGCATCCGCACCGGCGGCAGGACGGCACGGTGAGGATGCCGAACGTGTTCCGCTATCTGGTCTGCGTGACCTGAGCCAACGCGGAGCGCGACACGCGTAAGGGGCGCCCCTGAGAAGGGGCGCCCCTTACGCGTGGTGCTCTGCTCGCGCTACATGAACTTCTTGAACTCGTCCGGCAGCTCGAAGTTCTTGTCCTCCTGGGCGGGCAGACCGAACGCGCCGCCCTGGCCCGCCTGCTCACGACGCTCGGCGGCTGCGGCCTCCTCGGCCTTGCGCTTCATGGGGTTGCCGCTCTTGCGCTTGCCCTTGGCCTGCTTGACCTGCTTCTTCTGACGGCCGGGGCCGCCACCCATCCCGGGCATGCCCGGCATCCCGGGCATGCCGCCGCCCTGGGCCATCTTCGACATCATCTTGCGGGCCTCGAAGAAGCGCTCCACCAGGCTCTTGACCGCGGAGACCTCGACGCCCGAACCCTTGGCGATACGGGCCCGGCGCGAGCCGTTGATGAGCGTCGGCTCGGCGCGCTCCTTGGGGGTCATCGACTTGATGATCGCGGCGGTGCGGTCGATGTCGCGCTCGTCGATGTTGTTGATCTGGTCCTTGATCTGCCCCATGCCGGGCAGCATGCCGAGCAGCTTGGAGATGGAGCCCATCTTGCGGACCTGCTCCATCTGGGCCAGGAAGTCGTCGAGGGTGAAGTCCTTGCCACCCTTGCTCGACTGGAGCTTCGAGGCCATTTTGGCGGCCTCTTCCTGGCTGAACGTCTTCTCCGCCTGCTCGATCAGGGTGAGCAGGTCACCCATGTCGAGGATGCGGGAGGCCATCCGGTCCGGGTGGAACGCGTCGAAGTCCTCCAGCTTCTCGCCGTTCGACGCGAACATGACCTGCTTGCCCGTGACATGGGCGATCGACAGGGCCGCGCCACCGCGGGCGTCGCCGTCGAGCTTGGAGAGCACAACGCCGTCGAAGCCGACGCCGTCGCGGAAGGCCTCGGCGGTGTTGACCGCGTCCTGACCGATCATCGCGTCGACGACGAAGAGGATCTCGTCGGGGCTGACGGCGTCACGGATGTCCGCGGCCTGCCGCATCAGTTCCTGGTCGATGCCGAGGCGGCCGGCGGTGTCGACGATGACGATGTCGTGGACCTTGGCCTTGGCGAACTCGATGGAGTCCTTGGCGACCTTGACCGGGTCGCCGACGCCGTTGCCCGGCTCGGGGGCGTACACCGCGACGCCGGCGCGCTCGGCGACGACGCTCAGCTGGTTGACGGCGTTGGGGCGCTGGAGGTCGCAGGCGACGAGCAGCGGGGAGTGGCCCTGGCCCTTGAGCCAGAGGCCGAGCTTTCCGGCCAGCGTCGTCTTACCGGCGCCCTGGAGGCCGGCGAGCATGATCACGGTGGGCGCGGTCTTGGCGAACCGCAGCCGCCGGGTCTCACCGCCGAGGATGGAGACGAGCTCCTCGTTGACGATCTTGACGACCTGCTGGGCGGGGTTCAGCGCCTGGGAGACCTCGACGCCGCGCGCCCGCTCCTTCACATTGGCGATGAAGGCCCGGACCACGGGCAGGGCGACGTCGGCTTCCAGCAGAGCGATACGGATCTCGCGTGCCGTGGCGTCGATGTCGGCCTCGGACAAGCGGCCCTTGCCCCTGAGGTTCTTGAAAGTCGCGCTAAGGCGGTCGGAGAGAGTATCGAACACGGCGCTCGTCGGTCCTCAGGGTCGGGGGCGGGGCAGGTCAGTCGCCCTCCAGGGTATCCGTCCCCCGGGGAACGGATAGCCCTCGCCCGGAACCTGCCGGACGAGGGCCGGTCGTACGCGGTCAGCCGAGGGCCTTCTCGACCTCCCGGGCGACCTCGGCGGCCCGGGCCGGGGACAGTGGTTCGTCGTCGGTCCCGGTGACGTAGAAGGCGTCCACGGCGTTGGCGCCGAGGGTGGAGACATGGGCGCTGCGCACGCGTACCGCGCTGCCTTCCAGGGCGTTGCCGATCCGGTGGAGCAGGCCAGGGGCGTCCTGGGCGCGGACCTCGATGACGGTGGCGCGGTGGGAGCCGGCGGCGGCCACGGTCACCCGGGGCGGCGGGGCCTTCACGCCGCGCCGGCGCGGGTAGGCGGCCTCGCGCTCGGCGAGGCGGGCCCGGATGTCCAGGGAGCCGTCGAGGGCGCGTACAAGGTCGGCGCGGAGGCGGGCGGCCTGCGGGAGGGACCCGTACTCGGCGGCGACCCGCCAGCTGAGCAGCAGCAGGTCCGCCCGCTCCCCCAGCTCGTTGGGGAGCTCCACCGCGCGCAGGTCGGCGGCGCGCACGGTGAGGCGGTGCAGGGCGAGGACTCCGGCGGCGGCGGGCAGGACACCGGGGCGGTCGGGCAGGGCGATGAGGAGTTCGACGCCGACGGGTTCCACTTCGCCGTCCTCGGCGGGCTCCTCTGCCCGGGTGTGCAGGGCGAGGACGGGTTCGCCGGTGCGCAGGGCCTCGATGGCGAGGCGTTCGTGCTCGGCACTGGGCGCGGCCTCCTCGGGCTCGTCGGGGGACTCCCCGGCGAGGACGGCGGCGACGCGTTTGACGAGGTCGGTGACGAGGGAGGCGCGCCAGGAGCTCCAGGCGGCGGGCCCGGTGGCGAGCGCGTCGGCCTCGGTGAGGGCGTGCAGCAGTTCCAGCGTGGAGGTGCTGGAGACGGCTTCGGCGACCGACCGCACGGTGGCGGGGTCGTCGAGGTCGCGTCGGGTGGCGGTCTCGACGAGCAGCAGATGGTGGCGTACGAGGGTGGCGATGACGCCCACGTCGTGCGTGTCGAAGCCGATGCGGGTGGCCATGTCCCGGGCGATGACCTCGCCGGCCACGGAGTGGTCGCCGGGCCAGCCCTTGCCGATGTCGTGCAGGAGGGCCGCGACCAGGAGGAGGTCGGGGCGGTGGACGCGGCGGGTGAGGAAGGAGGCGCGGACGGCGGTCTCCACGAGGTGCCGGTCGACGGTCCAGGTGTGGACGGCGTTGCGCTGGGGGCGGCAGTGGACGCGTTCCCAGTCGGGCAGCAGCCGGGTGATGATGCCTTCCGCTTCGAGCGCCTCCCAGACGCCGACGGTGGCCTCTCCCGCGCCGAGCAGGGTGACGAGTTCCTCGCGGGCCTCGGGCGGCCAGGGGACCGGCAGCGGCTGGGCGGTGGCCGCCAGGTGGCGGACGAGGTGGCGGGAGAGCGGGAGCCCGGCCTCGGCGGCGGCCGCGGCGGCGCGCAGGGTCAGGACCGGGTCGCGTTCGGGGCGGGCGGCGCGGGCGAGGACCACTTCGCCGTCCGCGTCCACCACGCCGTCGGCGAGCGGGGTGCGCTCGGGGGCGGCCTTGGAGCCGAGCCCGCCGCTGAGCATGGCGCGGAGCCTCGGGCGGACGGAGCGAGCGCGCAGGACCCGGTTGACCTCGCGCCAGGTGACGTCGGTGGCGTACGAAACGGTGCGGGCGGCCTCGTAGACCTTGCGGAGCAGGGTGTCGGCGTCGAGGAGGCCGAGGGCCTGGGCGACCTGGTCCTGTTCCTGGAGGGCGAGGCGGTCGGTGGCGCGCCCGGTGGTGAGGTGGAGGGCGTCTCGGGCGTCCAGGAGGGTGCGGCGGGCCTCGGTGAGGCCTTCGCGGGGGGCGTCGGCGACCCAGGACGCGGCCACGGCGCGCAGGGCGGTGGCGTCGCGGAGGCCGCCGCGGGCCTCCTTGAGGTCGGGTTCCAGGAGGAACTGGAGCTCGCCCATCCGTTCCGCGCGTTCCTGGCAGAGCTCGTGGAGGGCGGGGAGACGTTTGGGGGCCTGGTTGCGCCAGTCGGCGAGGATCGCGGTGCGCAGTGAGGCGACGAGGCCGAGGTCGCCGGCGACGGGGCGGGCGTCCAGCAGACCGAGCTGGACCTTGAGGTCCTCGCCCGCGGTCTTCCTGGCCTCGCCGGGGGTGCGTACGGAGTGGTCGAGGGCCAGCCCCAGGTCCCAGACCGGGTACCAGACGGAGTCGGCGAGGGCGGCGAGGGCCGCCGCGTCGGCGCTGCCGTCGTGCAGGAGGAGCAGGTCGAGGTCGCTGCGCGGGGACAGCTCGCCGCGGCCGTAGCCGCCGACGGCGACGAGGGCCGCGCCCCGTACCCCGGCGCGTGGAGCGGCGGCGGTGAACAGGCCGGTGAGCCAGTCGTCGGTGAGGCGGGCGAGGGCCGCACGGCGCGGCGGCCCGGACCGCGCCTCCTGCTGGAGGAGGCGCAGCCGGGCCGCCGCGTAGCCGCTGGGTCCCGAGCCTTCGGTTTCGGTGGTCGCTTCGGTACTCGTCACCCAGCTGCCTTCCGTTTGCGGGCCGTAGGTCAGAGGGCGTCCGGGCCGCGCTCGCCGGTCCGTACGCGGACGGCGGTCTCGACCGGGACGCTCCAGACCTTCCCGTCACCGATCTTGCCGGTACGGGCGGCCTTGACGACGACCTCGATGAGCTGTTCGGAGTCCTCGTCCTCGACGAGGACCTCGATGCGGATCTTGGGGACCAGGTCGACGGTGTACTCGGCGCCCCGGTAGACCTCGGTGTGGCCGCGCTGTCGCCCGTAACCGCTGGCTTCCGTGACGGTGAGCCCCTGGACGCCGAAGGCCTGGAGGGCCTCCTTGATCTCGTCCAGCCGGTGGGGCTTCACGACCGCGGTGATGAGCTTCATGCGTCCACCTTCTTTGCCTTCGGTGCTGCCGTCGGGTCCGTCGCGGGGGCGGTGGTGCGGGAGACCGTGCCGCCGCCGGCGCCGCTGAAGTCGTACGCCGTCTCGGCATGCTCGACCTGGTCGATGCCGGAGATCTCGTCGTCCTCGGAGACCCGCATCCCGATCGTCCTGTCGAGCAGGAGGGCGATGAGCGCGGAGACGACCAGAGAGTACGCGAGGACGGCGACGACGCCGATGGCCTGCTTGCCGAGCTGTTCGAGGCCGCCGCCGTAGAAGAGGCCCTTGGCGTCGGACTGGACACCGCCGGTGGCGAAGAAGCCGACCAGGATGGAGCCGATGATTCCGCCGACGAGGTGGACGCCGACGACGTCCAGGGAGTCGTCGTAGCCGAACCTGTACTTCAGGCCGACCGCCATGGCGCACAGGACACCGGCGATGGCGCCGACCGCGATGGCGCCGAGCGGGCTGACGGAGCCGCCCGCCGGGGTGATGGCGACGAGTCCGGCGACCGCGCCGGAGGCGGCGCCCAGGGTGGTGAAGGAGCCGTGGCGCAGCTTCTCGTAGACGAGCCAGCCGAGGACGGCCGCGGCGGTGGCGACCTGGGTGTTCAGGAACATGACCGCGCCGACGCCGTCGTCGTTGCCGAGCCAGGATCCGGCGTTGAAGCCGAACCAGCCGAACCACAGGAGGGCCGCGCCGAGCATGACGAGCGGCAGGCTGTGCGGCCGCATCGGGTCCTTCTTGAAGCCGACGCGCTTGCCGATGACCAGGATGACGCCGAGGGCGGCGGCACCGGCGTTGATGTGAACGGCCGTACCGCCGGCGAAGTCGATGACGCCCATCTCGAAGAGCCAGCCGCCGGCGCCCCAGACCCAGTGGGCGACGGGGAAGTAGACGACGGTGACCCACAGGACGATGAACACCGCCCAGGCCGTGAACTTCACCCGGTCGGCGAGGGCGCCGCTGATCAGGGCCGGGGTGAGGACGGCGAACATCAGCTGGAAGACGGCGAAGACGTAGACCGGGATGGTGTAGCCGTCCCAGAGTTCGGTGACGCCGATGTCGCTGAGGCCGACGTAGTCGGAGCTCCAGCCGATGACCGAGCCGACGTCGGTGCCGAAGGCGAGGCTGAATCCGTAGAGCACCCACAGGATCGTGACGATCCCGAGGCTGATGAAGCTCATCATCAGCATGTTGAGGGTGCTCTTGACGCGGACCATGCCTCCGTAGAAGAAGGCCAGGCCGGGGGTCATGAGCATCACCAGGGCCGAGCAGATGAGCATGAACCCGGTGTTGGCGGCAGACAGCTCGGGGGCGTCTGCGGCAAGCGTCGTGATGCCTGGGGGCATCGGCGTCTCCTCGTCGTCGGTGCGGCCGCGGCGTGCGGGGGAATGCTGCGGGACCACTGGGAAGGTGCGGGCCGGCTGATGGGTCAGGTGCGGGCCGGTTATGCGCCATGAGATTGGCCGAGCGCCGTTTCCGGGGATGCCGCACGGTGTTTCGCGAGCGTGACGAAGAGGGATCGCGTGTTACGGCGATATGAAGCCGGGGTGGCGCGTCCGTGCCCTGCCTACCATGCAGCGCACGCCGCATACGGTGCGGTTGAAACGCCCAGGAGGCGGAAAACACGAAACCGGCCACGGCGACCCTCCGTGTGACCAGGCAATGGGGGAGCCGAGTCGGGCTGTACGGAAGGGGCGCCGCGGCCGGGGCCGGGGTGTCGGTCAGACCGCTTCGGCGGTCTCCGGCAGCTGTTCGTGGAGCAGCTCGGTGAGCCGGGCGACGTCGGCGACGTCGCCGAAGTCCCTGGCAGCGGTGTCGACGGTCTTGCGCAGGCGGGTGTTCACCCGCTCGGAGCGGACCTTCTTGGCGATCTTCAGGGCGCGGGTGGCGAGCACGGTGGACTCCTCGGGCTCGCGCTGGAGGAGATGGACGGTGGCCATGCCGATGAGGTTGAGCGCGTAGGAGCGCTGGTGCTCGTCGTCCTCGCCGAACAGCTCGACGGCCTTGTCCATGACGGGCTGGGCGAGCGAGGCGTACGTGGGGCTACGGCCGGCGACATAGGCCAGGTCGCGGTAGGAGTGGGCGTTCTCCCCGTTCAGCTCGGCCTCGGAGAAGAAGCGGATCCAGTCGGGCTCCGGCTCGCCGTCGAGACCCGCGTCCAGGAAGGTGTCCTCGGCCATCCGGACGGCCCGCTTGCACTTGCTGGGCTGGCCCATGTTGGCGTAGGCGCGGGCCTCCATCGCATACAGCATCGCCTGCGTACGGGAGGTGGCGCAGTCGCGGCTGCCGTACTGCGCGAGGTGGATCAGCTCCAGGGCGTCGTCGGGGCGGCCCAGGTGGATCATCTGGCGGCTCATGCTGGACAGGATGTAGCTGCCGAGCGGCTTGTCCCCGGCTTCCTTGGCGGCGTGCAGGGCGAGCACGAAGTACTTCTGGGCGGTGGGCTGGAGGCCGACGTCGTAGCTCATCCAGCCCGCCAGCTCGGCCAGTTCGGCGGCGCAGCGGAAGAGGCGCTGGGCGGTGGGTCCCGGCTGGGGCTCCTGGAGCAGGTCGGTGACCTCGTGCAGCTGCCCGACGACGGCCTTGCGGCGCAGTCCGCCGCCGCACTGGGCGTCCCACTGCCGGAACATCGCGGTGGTCGACTCCAGCAGGTCCAGCTCGGGCCGGGAGAGCCGGGAGGGGCGGTGGGCGGCGGCCGGGGACTCCGGCTCGCCGGGGCTCTGGGTGGGCACGGGCACCAGCCAGCGCTGCATCGGCTCGATGAGGGCGGGCCCCGCGGCCAGCGCCAGCGAGCTGCCGAGGAAGCCGCGCCGGGCGAGCATCAGGTCGCTGCGGGAGAACTCGCTGAGCAGGGCGACGGTCTGGGGGCCGGCCCAGGGCAGGTCGACTCCGGCCACCGAGGGTGACTGGTGGGCGGTGCGCAGCCCGAGCTGTTCGACGGCGACGACGGTGCCGAAGCGCTCCGAGAACAGCTCGGAGAGGATGCGTGGGATCGGCTCGCGCGGCTGCTCCCCGTCGAGCCAGCGCCGCACCCGGGAGGTGTCGGTGCTGATGTGGAGGGCGCCCATCTGCCGCGCCCGCCGGTTCACCTGACGTGCCAGCTCGCCCTTGGACCAGCCACTGCGCACGAACCACGAGCCCAACTGCCCGTTGGGGCGCTTCCCGGCATCCGTGTCGCCTGCGCCGCTGCCACTCACTGGAACGCCCCCATCCCGCCGAAACCTCATCGCGCGAACCAATATCAGAATGCCGTGCATCGGTGCTGTCCGTACGGGAGTTGAGACCCCATTAATCGGACCGCCATCACCGACATCATCGAACAGGAAATCGGGTTGCCCGCGGCATACCCGTGGGTGCACATACTCCCAGGGTTCGTGTACCGACGGTAATCCTACGATCACCCCTCCCGCGAGGGGGATTGCAGAAACGCCACCATTCGCCACCCCTTCGAATGAACCCGACTGCCGCTGGGAGCGCTTGACTTGAGCAACCAGGACCGAGGGCGAGCGGACGGAAGCACTCGGGGGCGCGCGCTCCGTGGCGCACTCCCTTTCGCACTACCGCGCACGCCACTCGATCGAGTTTCAGCGACGGAGGGTTACCCGAGCAACGCGGGTCGTAACCACCGACGACCCGGACCCGTTGGAGGGGGCATGGGCTTCACGATCGGCGGCATCCGGGAGATGCGATCCGGTGCACGGCGACGCCACCGCGGCACCGAGGGCACCGCGGTGGCCGAGTACACGGGGCTGTGGGGTTGGGCGGTGGCGCCGGGAGCGCGGGCCGAGGCCGGCTCCTGCTCGTGCGGCGAGCCGGCCTGCCCGGCGCCGGGAGCCCACCCGCTGGACTTCGCCCGGGAGGTCCCCGCGGGGACCGGCCTGGACCGCGCGTCGGACGCCTGGGCCGAGACGCCGGGAGCGGCGATGCTGCTGCCCGTGGGCCGCGCCTTCGACGTCCTGGAGGTCGCGGAGGGGGCCGGGCGGCGTGCCCTGGTGCGGATGGAGCGGATGGGGCTGCCGTCGGGACCGGTCGCGGTGACGCCGACGGGGCGGGCGCAGTTCTTCGTCGCCCCCGGGGCCGCCGCCGAGCTGCCCGAGCTGCTCTACCGGATGGGCTGGGACGACGCGGGCCTCGATCTGCGCGCCCTCGGCCCGGGGACCCACATCACCGCCCCGCCCTCCGACCTCGGCGGCCTCGGCCCGGTCCGCTGGCTGCGGCCCCCGCTGCTGGACACGGCGGCCGCTCCCCCGCAGGCGCGGCTGTTGCTGGGGACGCTGGCGTACGTCTGCCACCGCTCGTAGCGCTCGCGGCGGGCACGGAGAACGGTGGACGGGCGGCGGGCTCCTCACCGGAGCCGCCGCCCGTCCACCGTACGGATGCGAGGTGGGTCAGTCGCCGATCAGGGCGTCCACGAAGGCGCCCGGCTCGAACGGGGCGAGGTCGTCCGCCCCTTCACCGAGGCCGATCAGCTTCACCGGTACGCCCAGCTCGCGCTGGACCGCGATGACGATGCCGCCCTTGGCGGTGCCGTCGAGCTTGGTGAGGACGATGCCGGTGATGTCCACGACCTCCGCGAACACCCGGGCCTGGACGAGGCCGTTCTGTCCGGTGGTGGCGTCGAGGACGAGCAGGATCTCGTCCAGCGGGCCGTGCTTCTCCACGACGCGCTTGACCTTGCCCAGCTCGTCCATGAGGCCGGTCTTGGTGTGCAGTCGGCCCGCGGTGTCGATGAGGACGACGTCCGCGCCCTCGGCGATGCCTTCCTTGACCGCGTCGTAGGCGATCGACGCCGGGTCACCGCCCTCGGGCCCGCGGACCGTGCGCGCGCCGACCCGCTCGCCCCAGGTCTGGAGCTGGTCGGCGGCGGCGGCGCGGAAGGTGTCGGCCGCGCCGAGCACCACGCTGCGGCCGTCGGCGACGAGCACCCGGGCCAGCTTGCCGGTGGTGGTGGTCTTGCCGGTGCCGTTGACGCCGACGACCATGACGACGCCGGGGGTCTCGGCGCCGCCCTCGGTCTTGACCTCGCGGTCGAAGTCCGGGCCGAGCAGCGCGATCAGCTCTTCGCGGAGCAGGGTACGCAGGTCCTCGGGGGTGCGGGTGCCGAGCACCCGGACGCGCTCACGGAGCCGCTCGACCAGTTCCTGGGTGGGGGCGACGCCGACGTCGGCGGTGAGGAGGGTGTCCTCGATCTCCTCCCAGGTGTCCTCGTCGAGGTTGTCGCGGGAGAGCAGGGTGAGGAGCCCCTTGCCCAGCGAGTTCTGCGAGCGGGCGAGCCGGGCCCGCAGGCGGACGAGCCGGCCGGCCGTGGGCTCGGGGACCTCCAGCGCGGGCGGCGCGGGGGCCTCGGCGACCGGGGCCTCCTCCGCGGGCGCGGTGGCGTCCGGGAGGCCGACTTCGTCGATGGTGCGCCGCGCTTCGTCGCGCGGCGTCTCGGCCTCCTCGCCGACCTGTGGTTCGGCGGGAGGAGTGATGGTCGGCGTGCTCGGCGGCGGGGGCGGCAGCTTCTTCTTGCGGTTGCCGACCACGAGCCCGCCGACCAGGCCGACAGCGACCAGGGCGATGACTACAGCGAGGATGACGATTTCGACGAGTTCCATAACCCGTCCAGTATCGGCCACGGCCGTGCCGCGGGCGCGGCCCGTGCTGGCCCCCCGGCGATCCATCGGGTCCCTATGCACCTTTTGGCGGTAATTCGAACACCGACCCCTACACTTCTGACGCTACGTCAGCTACGGTGCCGCCCGCCCGTCAGACTGCCCGCCCGCTTGCCTGCCCGCTTGCCCGCTTGCCCGCTCGGCGAAGGGACGCCTCCGATGGCCTTCACAGTGGTCCGGTTCAATCTCGTCGACCCCGAAGCCGACCCCGTATCGCTCTCGGCGCGCTACCGCGCCGCCCTGGAGATGGCGGCGTACGCGGACGAGCACGGCGTCGACACGGTGCAGACCGAGGAGCACCACGGCGTGGCGAACTCCTGGCTGCCCTCCCCGTTCACCTTCGCCGGGGCGGTCTTCGGCGCCACCCGCCGGATCGCGGTGACCGTCTCGGCGATCGTCGGCCCGCTGCACGATCCGCTGCGTCTCGCGGAGGACATCGCGGTGCTGGACCTGCTGAGCGCGGGCCGGCTGGTGACGGTCGCGGGGATCGGCTACCGCCCCGAGGAGTACGAGCGGGCCGGGGTCGGGTGGGGGCGGCGCGGCAGGCTCCAGGACGAGCTGCTGGAGACGCTGCTGGCGGCGTGGACCGGGGAGCCGTTCTCGTACCGGGGCCGTACGGTACGCGTCACCCCACGCCCGTACACGCGCCCGCACCCGATGCTGCTGGTCGGCGGCAGCTCACGGGCGGCGGCGCGGCGGGCGGCCCGGCTGGGGTTGCCGCTGTTCCCGAGCGCGTATCTGCCGGAGCTGGAGGCGTACTACCACGATCGGCGCGCGGAGCACGGGACGGAGGGCTTCTGCATGATGCCCGCGGAGCGCACACCGCTGCTGCATGTCTCCGAGGACCCGGAGCGGACGTGGGCGCTGTACGGCGACCACCTGCTGCACGAGGCGCGGACGTACTCCTCCTGGCAGTCCGAGGACATCCGCTCGGCCGTCCGCTCGGCGGCGACGACGGTGGCGGAGCTGCGCGAGGAGGGGGTGTACCGGATCGTCACGCCGGACGAGCTGAAGGCTTTGGAGGCGGAGAGCCTGGTGCTGCACCCGCTGTGCGGGGGGATGCCGGTGGAGGAGGGATGGCGCAGCCTGCGGCTGTTCTGCGAAGCGACTGCCTGATACAGCCCCGCCCCGACTCGGCGAGCCGGGGCGGGGCGGGGCGCTGGAGAAGCCGACGGCCCCGGCTCGGTGAGCCGGGGCCGCGCGGTTCGAAGAGAGGGGCAGCGGGGGATTTAGCCCATCTCTTCCAGCGCCTTGCCCTTGGTCTCCTTCACGAACTTCAGCACGAAGGGGATCGAGAGCACGGCGAAGCAGGCGTAGATGATGTACGTCCCCGAGAGGTTCCAGTCGGAGAGGCTCGGGAAGCTGGCGGTGATCGCCCAGTTGGCGATCCACTGCGCGAACACGGCGACGCCGAGGGCGGCCGCGCGCAGACGGTTCGGGAACATCTCGCCCAGGAAGACCCAGACGACGACACCCCACGACAGGGCGAAGAAGAGCACGAAGACGTGGGCGGCGATCAGGGCCACCACGCCCTGGGTTTCGGGCAGCTTGCCGTCGACCAGGTCCGCGGAGAACGCCCACGCCTCGACGGCGAGCGCGACGGCCATGCCGACCGAACCGACGAGGGCGAGCGGCCTGCGGCCCACCCGGTCGACCAGCACCATCGCGATCACCGTGCCGATGATGTTGATGATCGACGTGGTGAACGAGTAGAAGAACGAGTCGGTCGGGTCGATGCCGACGGACTGCCACAGAGTCGCCGAGTAGTAGAACGCGACGTTGATGCCGACGAGCTGCTGGAACATCGACAGGCCGATGCCGACCCAGACGATGGGCAGGAAGAAGAAGCGGTTGCCGAGCAGGTCCTTGAAGGAGGACTTGTGCTCGCGGTGCATGGCGGTCTCGATCTCGGCCACCCGGGCGTCGAGGTCGATGTTCTTCCCCTCGACCTCTTCGAGGATCTTGCGGGCTTCGGCCTTCTTGCCGACCGAGATGAGGAAGCGCGGGGACTCGGGGATGGCGAAGGAGAGCAGCCCGTACAGGATGGCCGGGACGACCATCACGCCGAGCATCCACTGCCAGGCCTCCAGGCCGAGGATCTCGCCGCGCTGGTCTCCGTCGGCGATCTGGAGGACGGCGTAGTTCACCAGTTGGGAGATGGCGATGCCGATGACGATCGCGGCCTGCTGGAAGGAGCCGAGCCGGCCGCGGTAGGCGGGCGGGGAGACCTCGGCGATGTAGGCCGGGCCGATCACGGAGGCCATGCCGATGGCGAAGCCGCCGATGACGCGCCACACCGCCAGGTCCCAGAGCGCGAACGGCAGCGCGGAGCCGATCGCGCTGGCCGTGAAGAGCACCGAGGCGATCTGCATGCAGCGGATGCGGCCGATCCGGTCCGCGATCCGTCCGGCGGTGGCGGCGCCGATCGCACAGCCGATCAGCGCGATGGCGATGACCTGGGCGAGCGTG
The DNA here is from genome assembly GCF_044768525.1 of Streptomyces sp. NPDC091287. Classification (NCBI taxonomy): domain Bacteria; kingdom Bacillati; phylum Actinomycetota; class Actinomycetes; order Kitasatosporales; family Streptomycetaceae; genus Streptomyces; species Streptomyces sp. NPDC091287. The sequence continues at coordinate 103,254 of NZ_JBIVUV010000015.1, read as the reverse complement.
CCGGAGCCGATGTCGTACCGGTCGCGGATCGCCTCGACGGCCCCGTTGATGACGGAGCTGTCGTAGCCGAAGAGGAAGCCGCCCATGGCCGCGGCCGCGGTGATGAAGATGACATGGCCGAGGTGGTCCGGATGGGCCGCCCGGGCCCCGGACTCGGGTCCGTTCGCAGTGCTGGTCACGTGAACTCCTGATGCCTGGCCGCAAGTCAGACGTGGGGGGTGAGCCTTCCCAGTGGGGCACAACATTCGGCCCGCCACCACTTGAAGGCGAAATCAACTTTGCAGAGGGTATGCGTTCAAGAAGCGAAGTCAAACAGCGGGTCGATCCCCGTGTACCCAGGAGCGCACAAAAGGTGCGTTGAACTTCTGATGATTCGGTAAAAAGTCAGCGCAGCCGTTGGCTGATGACCTTCGAGACCCCGTCGCCCTGCATGGACACGCCGTACAGCGCGTCGGCGACCTCCATCGTCCGCTTCTGGTGGGTGATCACGATCAGCTGGGAGCTCTCCTGGAGCTCCGCCATGATCCGGATCAGCCGTTGCAGGTTGGTGTCGTCGAGCGCGGCCTCGACCTCGTCCATCACATAGAACGGGCTGGGCCGGGCCTTGAAGATCGCGACCAGCAGCGCCACCGCCGTCAGGGACCGTTCGCCGCCCGACAGCAGGGAGAGCCGCTTCACCTTCTTGCCCGGCGGACGCGCCTCGACGTCCACCCCGGTGGCGAGCATGTTGTCCGGGTCGGTCAGGACGAGCCGCCCCTCGCCGCCGGGGAAGAGCCGCGAGAAGACGCCCTCGAACTCACGGGCGGTGTCCCGGTAGGCCTCCGTGAAGACCTGCTCGACCCGCTCGTCGACCTCCTTGATCACCTGGAGCAGATCGGCCCGGGTCTTCTTCAGGTCTTCAAGCTGCTCGGAGAGGAACTTGTGCCGTTCCTCCAGCGCCGAGAACTCCTCCAGGGCAAGCGGATTCACCTTCCCGAGTTGCTGATACGCCCGTTCGGCCGACCGCAGCCGCTTCTCCTGCTCGGCCCGCAGATACGCCTTCGGCCGGTTACGGGGATGCTCCGGGTCCTCCGGCAGTTCCTCGCCCTCGGCGGCGGGCGACGGGGGCACGAGCTGGTCCGGCCCGTACTCGGAGACCAGCCCGGCGGGCTCCACGCCCAACTCCTCCAGGGCCTTCGTCTCCAGCTGTTCGATCCGCAGCCGCTTCTCCGCGCCCAGCACCTCGCCCCGGTGGACCGAGTCGGTGAGCTTGTCCAGCTCGCCCTTCAGTCCCCGGCCCCGGTCGCGCTCGACGGCCAGCTCACGCTCCCGCTCGCCCTTCGCCACCTCGGCCGCCGTCCGCTCCTGGTCGGCCCGTACGAGGGACACCTCGACGTGCGCCAGCAGCTGACGGGCGCCCGAGGCCACGGCGGAGGCGACCTCGGCCTCGTACCGCAGCCGGGCCCGGCGCTGTTCGGCACGGGTGCGCGCCTCCCGTTCGACGCGGGCGGCCCGGTCCAGCGAATCGGCGCGGCCGGCCAGCGCCTTGACCCGCTCCTCGTGGGTACGGGCCTGGAGCCGGGCCTCCATCTCGGTCTGGCGGGCGTTGGCCCCGTCGGCGGCGAGCCGGTCCCGCCGGGACGTGTCGGGCTCCTCCTCGGCCGGGGCCTCCTCGGCGACCAGCAGCCGTTCGGCCAGCTCCTCGGCCTCCTCCGTCGCCCGCTCCAGTGCCTCCTGGGCGCGGGCGGCGGACGCGGTCATGCGCTCGGCCTCGCCGACCGCGCCCCGCGCCTGCCCGGCGAGCCGCCCGAGCTGCTGGGCGAAGCCGGACTTCTCCCGCTCGGCCGCCCGGCGGCGCTCCCCCAGCTCCTCGACGAGCGCGGTCTGCTCCGTGCGCCGCTCCCCCGCCAGACGCTGGGCCCCGGCGAGCTCCTCGCACCGCACGGCGAGGTCGGCCAGCTCGGCGGCGGCCTCGTCGACGGAGGCCTGCACCTCCAGGAGGCTGGGCGCCCCGGCCGACCCGCCGTGGGCGAAGTGGGCGGAGAGCACGTCGCCTTCAGCGGTCACCGCGGTGATCCCGGGGTGCGCGGCCACCAGTTCCTCGGCGTTCTCCAGCGTCCCGACGACCACCATGTCCTGTACGAGGCTGCGTACGGCGCCGAGCAGCGCGGCGGGCCCGCGCACCAGGTCGGCGACGGCGGGCGCGGCGAGGACGGTGGTGGTCGTCCCGGCACGGCCCGCCGGGTGTGCCGCGGCGTCCGTGCCACTCCGCGCCGCCGACCCGGGTTCCGTGCCCCCCTGCGCGGGCAGCACGGCGGGCGCGGGCTTCTCCGCCGCCTCCCGTACGGGTGCCTGCTCCGGTACGTGACGGGGCGCGGCGGCAGCGCTGTCCGCGGGATCCGCGCTGTCCGCGCCCAGCAGCATCGCCGCACGCCCCGCGTCCCGTTCGCGCAGCAGCCGGATCGCGTCGGCGGCCGTGGCCGGGTCCGTGACGGCCACGGCGTCCGCCGCCGCGCCGAGGGCGGCGGCGACCGCGATCTCGTAACCGGGCTCGATGGTCAGCAGTTCGGCGGCCGGGCCGAGAAGTCCGGCCGGCCGGTCCCGGGCCCCGAGCAGCGCGCCCGTACCGTCCTTGCGGCGCAGCCCCAGGGCCAGCGCCTCGTGCCGGGCCGCGACCGCCGCCCGCCTGCGCTCGGCGGCGGTCGCCTCGTCGCGCGCCGTGCTGTGGGCGGCCCGGGCCTCGGCGAGGGCCTGCTTGGCCTCCTCGTGGCGGCCGGTCAGCTCCTCGTCGTCCGCGTCCAGCCCCTCGACCTCGGCCTTGAGCTGCTCGTACTCCTCCTGGGCGCTCGTCGCGCGCTCCTGCGCCTCGTCGCGCGAGGCGGCCAGCCGGTCGATCTCGGCCTGTGCCGAACCGGCCCGGCCGCGGGCCGCGTTGACCTGGCCGTTGAGCCGGGCCAGCCCTTCGCGCCGGTCCGCGATGGCGCGGGCCGCGTCCTTGAGCCGACGCTCCTCGGCGGCCAGCTCGCGTTCCAGGTCGGCGCGGTGGGCGACGGTGTCCTCCAGCGCGTGTTCGGCCGCCTCCAGGGCCGCCGTCAGCTCCGCCTCCTGCTCACGGATCCGGGCGGCCTCGCGCTCCAGATCCTCGGGGTCGCGGCCCCGGCGCTCCTCGGCGGGCGCCTCGGAGGCGCTGCGGACCCGGGCGTCGGCCAGCGAGATCGTCCCGCGGACCCGCTCGGCCAGCTGCGACAGCTCGTACCAGGTCTGCTGGGCGCGCTGGAGCCGGGGCGCGAGCCGGCGCACCTCGCCCTCCAGCTCGGCCTCGCGGGAGAGCGCCGTCCTCAGCTCGGCCTCGGCCGCGTCCTTGCGCTTCTTCAGCTCCGCCTCGTCGGCGATCTCGTCGCGCAGCGCGTCCCGCAGGGCCACCAGGTCGTCCGCGAGGAGCCTGAGCCGGGCGTCGCGCAGGTCGGCCTGGATGACGGCGGCCCGACGGGCGACGGCGGCCTGCCGGCCGAGCGGCTTGAGCTGGCGGCGCAGTTCGTCGGTGAGGTCCTGGACCCGGGCCAGGTTGGCGCCCATCGCGTCCAGCTTCCGCAGCGCCTTCTCTTTCCGCTTGCGGTGCTTCAGGACGCCCGCGGCCTCCTCGATGAAGGCCCGGCGGCCCATCGGGTCGGCGTGCAGCACGGAGTCCAACTGGCCCTGCCCGACGATGACGTGCATCTCGCGGCCGATGCCGGAGTCGGAGAGGAGTTCCTGGATGTCGAGCAGCCGGCAGGTGTCGCCATTGATCTGGTATTCGCTGCCGCCATTGCGGAACATGATCCGAGTGATCGTCACTTCGGCGTACTCGATGGGCAATGCGCCGTCGGAATTGTCGATGGTCAGCGACACTTCGGCGCGGCCGAGCGGGGGCCGCCCGGTCGTCCCGGCGAAGATCACGTCTTCCATCTTGCCGCCGCGCAGGGATTTGGCGCCCTGTTCCCCCATGACCCAGGAGAGCGCGTCCACCACATTGGATTTGCCGGATCCATTGGGACCGACGACGCAGGTGATCCCCGGTTCGAACCGCAGGGTGGTGGCGGACGCGAACGATTTGAAACCACGCAGGGTCAGGGCCTTGAGGTGCACGCCGCCGGACTCTACCTTTCACTCTCGGTTTCGCTGATGAAGGTGCAGGGCACATCAGACGGTAAGCGAAGGCCGGTACGTCCGGGGTGGGGGTCGGGCAAAGAAAAAGGGACGCCGAGGCGTCCCTGTGAATCATGCTGGTGTCTGCGTGAATCCAGCTGCCGGTCCTGCGCGGTGCATCGCAGAACGACCGGACAACGACGTCCCCGGCGAAGCGGGAACCCCGGTGTTCGGGGACGGCGATCCGTGACGCAGAACGAATCAGAGATGTTCCGAGGCTACTGAGCGTGCCCGGCCCGACCGGCCCGAAGGGGCCAGGGTGGTCAGGTCAGCGCAGGCTCGCCCTGGGGTACGTCGATGTCGATGCTGTCGAGCAGCGACTCTTGGTGCTGGGCGGCGGCGTTGAGCGCGTCGTTCTCGTCCTGGATCCGGTTGAGCTCGGATTCCAGGTCCTGGACGCGCTGCTGGAGCCGTCGCATCTCGGCGAGGAGTCGCGGGTCGGAACCGCCGACGTAACCGAGAAGCGCCTTTGCCATGATGGATGGTCCTCCACAATGAGTGACCGACCGATGCGGTGTGGGTCGTCTGGGGATCGCACCCGCGGTGCTCGGCAGGGCTCTGTCACCACTGCGGTTCTGCTGCTAATCAGCTCTACCGAACAGCTAAGGTGCGCGGGGTTTTCAGCGTCTCACCAAAAAGTTTGACGGTCAACACGATCACACCCTGTGTACCCGGGTGTCCCGGGGGTGCGCTGCCGGACGATCATGCGGCGCGACTCTCCAGCGGGACCCCGAGGGGTGTGCGGATCTTCGTCAATGCCGCAGCCTTGCACGACATCCCGTATCTGGCAACCATCGGCCGCCGCCGGGTCCCGTCGCAGGTCATTTCGGGTGCGGGGGCCCGAATGGACGTTCCGGTGACTGTTCGGCGCGCGTCGTTCACCGAACGGATCCGACGGCCCGCGCGGCGCGGGATCAGCGGATGGCGAATCCGTCGTATCCGCCGCGCGGGGTGTCCCAGATCTCAGTGACTCCGTCCACGCGCCCGGGTGTGTCGTCGGACCGGAGCCAGTCCAGCAGACGGTGGCAATTCTCACGCGGCCCTTCGGCCACGATCTGCACCCTGCCATCGTCGAGATTGAGGGCGAACCCGATGAGACCGCCGATCTCCAAAGCATTTGCCCTGGTGAACCAGCGGAAGCCTACTTGCTGTACTCGGCCGCGTACCCAGACGACGAGGCGCGCTTCTTCGTTCATGCCCGAACGCTAACCGGCCAATTGCTCGTGAAGCACGTCGCCCCCTTTCGGCCATGGGCTACAGTCCCGTCGGAACAGCCTCACTCGATCGGGTGAGCATCGGATGGGTGTCAGGTTGTCGACCGAAAAGTCGATCAAGCGGCGACATTCACCCCGCGTGCCACCGAATTCGATCAACGGGGCAGTCGAGCGACGTCGCCAGGGCGTCCGGAGTACCAGGAAGGCACAGCGCATGGGACGCCACCGACGATCCGCCGCAGGCCCCGCCGCTGAAGAACCCGGGGCCGGGGGCGCTTCGCGACGCCGGGGCACGCGCCGCAAGAAGTCCGCCGTGCCGATCCGCACCGGACTCCTCGGCGTCTCGGCGGCCGTGGCCGTCGGCGCGGTCGCCGTCGCCTCGGGTCTGATCCCCGGCGGCGACACCTACACCTCCGGCAACACCACCGCCGCCGACCAGGTGCGCACCGGCGGCGCTCCGGACCTGCTGACACAGGGCGGCAGCTCCACCGCGCCGGCCGACCGGTCCGCCTCCCCGACCAGCCGGGGCTCCGAGCGCCCGGAGGCACCGGGCAAGGCTCCGTCGAAGACACCGTCCAAGACGCCCTCGGCCTCGCCCTCGAAGACTCCGTCGAAGTCGGCCGCCCCCGCCACGTCGAAGAAGCCGGCGGCCACCCCGACCGAGAAGGCGAAGGCACCCACCGCACCGAAGGCCCCGGAGAAGAGCAGCGCCCCGGCGAGCAAGGCCCCGGCCCCGCCGAAGACCTCCTCCGCCCCGCCGCCCAGCAAGAAGCCGAGCCCTTCTCCCACCGACGCCTCCGCACGCAGCGAGGTGCTGGCGCTGGTGAACGAGGAGCGCGCGAAGGCCGGCTGCTCCCCGCTCAGCACCAGCGCCCCGCTGACCTCGCTCGCCCAGAACTTCAGCGAGGACATGGCGGCCCGCGGCTTCTTCGACCACACGGACCCGGACGGCGACACTCCCTGGGACCGGGCCGCGCAGGCCGGCGTGCAGGGGCTCGGCGCGGAGAACATCGCCCGCGGCCAGGCCGACGCCCAGGCCGTGATGGAGGGCTGGATGAACAGCGAAGGCCACCGGGCGAACATTCTCAACTGCGACTACAAGACCATCGGCATCGGCATCCACGAGGGCTCCGGCGGCCCGTGGTGGGTCCAGAACTTCGGCTTCTGACCCAGCTGCAAGGCCCACGTCCGCGGTCCACCTCCACCATCCGCTTACTCCCGCACAGCGCTCCCTCGGGGTGAGCACTGTGCGGGAGTAAGCTTCTGCCATGGCCAGTGGTACGGACCGCCTTGCGTTCGACGTCTTCTCCCGGGAGTGCCCCTCGCGCTCCACGCTGGAGCACGCCACCGGGCGCTGGGGCAGCCTGACACTCGGCGCCCTGTACGAGGGAAGCCTCCGGTTCAACGAGCTGCGCCGCCGGGTCGACGGGGTCAGCGAGAAGATGCTCGCCCAGACCCTGCACGCGCTGGAGCGGGACGGGCTCGTCCTGCGGGAGGCCCAGCCGGTCAACCCGCCCCGGGTGGACTACGAGCTCACCCCGTTCGGCCGCGAGGTCACGGAGAGGCTCCTCGGGCTGATCCGGTTCGTCGAGGGGCGGATGGACGACGTGCTGGCCGCCCGTACGCGTTACGACGAGGCGCGCGGCGGGCGCTGACAGCGCGGGCAGTAGTAGCTGGAGCGGTTCATCCAGGCGCGGCGGCGCATCGGGGTGCCGCACCGGTGGCAGGGCTCGCCCTCCCGGCCGTACGCGTCGAGCGACCGGTCGAAGTAGCCGGACTCACCGTTCACGTTGACGTACAGGCTGTCGAAGCTGGTGCCGCCCTGGGCGAGTGCCGCGTTCATGACGTCGCGGGCGTGACCGAGCAGCTCGGCGGACCTGGGGCGGGTCAGGGTCGCGGTCGGCCGGTCGTAGTGCAGCTTGGCGCGCCAGAGCGCCTCGTCCGCGTAGATGTTGCCGACCCCGCTGATCAGCGACTGGTCGAGCAGGGCACGCTTGACCGTCGTACGGCGCAGCCGCAGCGCGGCGTGGAACGCGGCGTCGTCGAAGAGCGGGTCGAGGGGGTCCCGGGCGATGTGCGCGATGGTGTCCGGCAGGCCGTCGGGGGTGTTGTCGTGCAGCGAGAGCCCGCCGAAGGTGCGCTGGTCGACGAAGCGCAGCTCGGTGCCGAGCGCGTCGTCGAACCGCATCCGGATCCGCAGGTGCTTCTCGTCGGGCGCGTCCGCCGGCTGCACCAGCAGCTGTCCGCTCATGCCGAGGTGTCCCAGCAGCGAGGCGGAGGCCTCGTCGATCGGCACCCAGAGGTACTTGCCGCGGCGCATCGCCGCCCCGAAGCGGACTCCGCGCAGCCGGGCGGCGAAGTCGACGCCGCCCGCGAGGTGCCGGCGGACCGCGCGCGGGTGCAGGACCTCGACCTCGCTGACGGTGCGGCCGCTGACCCAGCGCTCAAGGCCCCGGCGGACGACTTCGACCTCGGGCAGCTCAGGCACGATGCACTACTCCAGACACGACGGTGGTACGGGAGCGGTTCTTCGGGAGAACCGCTCCCCGGGACAGGGGAAAACCCCCCGGTGCGCATGGCACCGAGGGGTTCCCGTTTCGCTTCAGGCCGGAGCGGCGTCCGTGTTCGGCGACGGATCGGCAGGGGTGTCGGCGGCCCCTCCGTCGGCCGCGGACTTCTCCGCGGCCTGCCGTGCCTCCGCGGCGGCGCTGATCTCACGCCAGGCGGACTCGGCCGCCTGCTGCTCCGCTTCCTTCTTGCTACGGCCGGTGCCGGTGCCGTACGAGACACCACCGACGCGAGCGGCAGCAGTGAAGGTCTTCTCGTGATCCGGACCGGTCTCCGTGACGAGGTACTCGGGGACTCCGAGGCTCTCGCTCGCGGTGAGCTCCTGGAGGCTGGTCTTCCAGTCCAGGCCGGCACCGAGGTTCGAGGACCTGTCGATCAGCGGGTCGAAGAGCCGGTGGACCAGCTCCGAGGCCGCGCTGAGGCCCTGGTCGAGATAGACCGCGCCGATCACTGCTTCCAGTGTGTCGGCGAGGATGGAAGCCTTGTCCCGGCCCCCCGTGCCCTCTTCACCGCGGCCGAGCCGGATGAAGGAGCCGAGTTCGAGGCCGCGGCCCACTTCCGCAAGTGCACGCGAGTTGACCACCGCGGCCCGCAACTTGGCCAGCTGGCCTTCGGGCAGGTCGGGGTGGGTGCGGTACAGCGTGTCCGTGACCACCAGGCCGAGCACCGAATCCCCGAGGAATTCGAGCCGCTCGTTGGTGGGGAGACCGCCGTTCTCGTATGCGTACGAACGGTGGGTCAGCGCACGCACCAGAAGGGCGGACTCGAGGTGATACCCGAGCCGCCCTTCCAGAAGCGTGTGGGACGAGGCTGTGTTGACGTTGTCTGCCTGCTTCTTGGCGCTGGACAACTCAGACATCGGGCCTCTCACCAGCCGCTCAGACCTCGAGGACCTGGCGCTTGTTATAGGTGCCGCAGCTCGGGCACGCAATGTGCTGGAGCTTGGGCTCCTGGCAACGCTCGCACGAAACCAGGGTGGGGACCGCAGCCTTCCACTGCGACCGGCGGTGGCGCGTGTTGCTGCGCGACATCTTCCGCTTCGGAACAGCCACGGCTACTTCTCCTGCTTCTCGTCGACGCCCGGTTCGGCGCCGCCCATGTTGTCCTTCTCGCCGTCCTGAACGGTCTCGGCGAGTCCTTGCAGTGCCGCCCAACGAATATCGAGGGCGTCGTGGTGGTGGTCCGGATTCTCGTCCAGCCTGATTCCGCATTCGGAACACAGACCGGCGCAGGTCTCCTTGCACACCGGCTGCATCGGCAGTGCGAGCACTACCGCGTCACGCAGCATTGACTCGAGGTCGAACAAGCCGTCCTCGAGGAAGAACCTGTCCTCGTCGTCCTCGGCGTCGTCGGCCGGTTCCGCCGCACTGCTGCGGCCCCGGTCATCGGCGTCAGGGTACGAGAACATCTCCTGGAAATCCGCGTCGACCTCTACGGTCAGCGGCTCCAGACACCTTACGCACTCCCCCTCGGCGGTTGCACGGGCGGTGCCTGTGACAAGCACCCCTTCCATGACCGATTCGAGGCGGAGGTCCAGCTCCACGGGTGCGCCTTCCGGCACGCCGATGACGCCGTCGATGCCCAGGACCGGTGAACCGGGTGCGTCCACCGTGCGGGTCAGCCGCTTCAGAGCACCGGGACGCCGACCCAGCTCGTGCGTATCGAACACGAGAGGATTGCGGTGGTCGAGGTGGCCGTTCAGGGCTTTTCCTGCTTTCGAAATCATGGGTGTCGTACTGCGAAGGGAGGGCCGTCTACGGTCCGGGGACGAACCGTCTCCGTTCCGTGGACGAAACGGGCAGCCGAGATCGCGGACCTATGTGCGACCGAGGATTCAGGATACTGGACGGACCGCTCAGCACCCAATCGGGTCGGCCCGCCCGGGATCAGCGGCCCTGCTCGTACCGGCGCAGCTGTTCCAGGTCGATCATGCTGGTGTCGAAGAGGCTGGTCTCGTCCAGCGCGCCCCCGTCCCGCTGGTCGGCCGCCTGGGGCTGAGGCTGCTGGGCCTGCTGCGGCCAGCCGTAGTCCGGCTGGGTCCCCGGCTGGGGCGGGTACCCGTTCGGGTCATAGCCCCCCGGCTGCTGGTACGCCGCGTACGGATCAGGCTGCTGCTGGTAGCCGTACGCGTCCTGGACGCCCTGCTGGAGCGGCTGCTGCGGCTGCTCCTGATAGCCGTACGCCGCCTGCGCGTAGCTCGGCTCGCCCTGCGGCGGCGCGGGGTACTGGGGCTGGTGGGGCGGCTGGGGCGGCTGCTGCGGTTCCGGGGCGAGCTCGGCGAGGCCGGCCAGGTAGTCGGCGTCGCTGGTGTGCCCCTGGGCGCCCGCGGCGTCCTGGGCGGCCATGTGCGCGCCGAGATCGTCGCTCGCGACCCGGCCGTGCAGCTTCTGGCGGCCTCGGCCGACCGCCTCCAGGGTCTTCGCGAGAACGGCCTCGAAGGCGCCGAACTTGGCGTCGACATAGGCGTCGGCCCGCTGCCGCAGGGTCTCCGGGTCGGCGCTGCGCTCGGGAGCCTCGGCGAAGTCGGGGTCCTGATAGCCCTGCTCGTCCAGGCCCTGACCGCGGCCGAGGAGCTTCTCGCGGCCCCGGTCCACGGAACCGATGGTCTTGGTGAGGACGACCTCGAAGTTGGCGAGCTTGCTGTCGACGTAGTCGTCGGCCTCGGCCCGGACCTCCTCGGCCTCGCGGCGGGCCTCGGACAGGATCCGGTCGGACTCGCTCTGCGACTGGCGGGCGATCTCGGTCTCGGAGATCAGCGAGGCGCGCTGGGCGTGGGCGGACTCGATGATCCGCTCGGCCTCCTGCCGGGCCTGCACGGCGAGCTGCTCATGGCCGCCGATCAGCTCCTGCGCCTGGGCGAGGGAGCCGGGCAGGGCCTGGCGTACCTCTTCGAGCATTGCGAGCAGCTCGGCGCGGTTGACCACGCACGAGGCCGACATGGGCATGGATCGGGCACTCCCGACCGCTTCGACGATCTCGTCGAGCTTCTTCTGCACGTCCACCGTGTGCTCGCCACTCTCTGCTGCTCTGTTGAAGCTGCTGCTCCGTTGGAGACGGACGGGACGACTGTAAGGCCAGTCGGCCGCCGCCCGACACCTGATGACGGGCCGTCAGCGGCTCAGCGCTCACCCAGCCGCTTCACCAGCGCCGCGTGCACGGTCGGCGGCAGCAGGTGGGAGACATCGCCGCCCCAGGTCGCCACCTCCTTGACCAGCGAGGACGACAGGAAGCTGTACGTCGGATTGGTCGGCACGAAGAGCGTCTCGACGCCGGAGAGGCCGTTGTTCATCTGGGCCATCTGCAGCTCGTAGTCGAAGTCGCTGACGGCCCGCAGGCCCTTCACGATCGCCGGGATCTCCCGCTGTTTGCAGAAGTCGACCAGCAGGCCGTGGAAGGACTCCACCTCGACGTTGCCGAAGTCGGCGGTGACCTCGCGGATCAGCTCGATCCGCTCGTCCACGGTGAACAGCCCCTTCTTGGACTGGTTGATCATCACCGCCACGTGCACCACGTCGTACAGCTTCGAGGCTCGGCCAATGATGTCGAGATGTCCGTTGGTGATGGGGTCGAACGACCCCGGACAGACGGCGCGGCGCACTGTGATTCCCTCGCTCTCCGGTCCGGTCATCGTGCGTCTTCGCACGTAGCGGCGGCGCGACCGTACCAAAGCGTTCCCTCGCCGTAGCGACGGGACCGCAGTGGCTCGAATCCGGCGGGCCAGCCGAATTCTCCGCCCCGGGTGCTGCGTTCCACGGTGACGAGCACATCGTCGCCGATCCACCCCTGAGCACGGAGTGTGAGCAGGATCTCGCGGAGATCGTCGTCGGTGACGGCGTACGGCGGGTCCAGGAAGACGATGTCGTACGGGTCGGCGGGCGCCGGTCCTGTCACGATCTGCTCGGCTTTGCCGGTGCGGACTTCGGCGCCGGGGAGACCGAGGGTGCGGACGTTGTCGCGGACGGTGCGGACGGCCTTCGGGTCGGCCTCGACGAGCAGGGCGTGGACCGCGCCGCGGGAGAGCGCTTCGAGGCCGACGGCGCCGGATCCGGCGTACAGATCGGCGACCCTGGCCCCCTCCAGGGTGCCGAGCAGCGCTTCCCAGGTCGAGAAGAGGCCCTCGCGCGCACGGTCGGAGGTGGGGCGGGTGCCGGTGCCGGGCGGGACGGCCAGGCGGCGTCCGCCGGCCGAGCCGGCGATCACGCGGGTCATGGGTGTCGGGTCCTCGGGGTCGGGGGCGTACGGCGCACGGGGCCGTCGGCGGTCGGTACGCGCGCTGTGCGCGTGCCGTGCGTCCACGATATGGCGTGCGGCCCGCACCGGCCCGACCGGCAGGACGCCCCCGCGCCCTCACCCCTTGTCGAGATACTCCTCGCGGTCCTTGTCCAGGAGGGCGGCCAGCACCGTGCGCAGCTCCGGCAGGTGTTCCAGCTCGGGGTCGGCGGCGACGATCGCGACGGCCTCCTCGCGGGCGGCGACGATCACCTCCTCGTCGTCGATGACGGTGAGCATCCGCAGCGATGAGCGCACTCCGGACTGGGCCTGGCCCAGCACATCGCCCTCGCGGCGCTGCTCCAGGTCGATGCGAGAGAGCTCGAAGCCGTCGAGGGTGGCGGCGACGGCGGAGAGCCGGGCGCGGGCGGGGCTCGCCTCGTGGGCCTCGCTGACCAGCAGGCAGAGCCCGGGGGCGGAGCCACGGCCGACGCGGCCGCGGAGCTGGTGGAGCTGCGAGACGCCGAAGCGGTCGGCGTCCATGATCACCATGGCGGTGGCGTTGGGGACGTTGACCCCGACCTCGATGACGGTGGTGGCGACCAGGACGTCGACGTTGCCTGCGGCGAAGCGGCGCATGACGTCGTCCTTCTCGTCGGGGTGCATCCTCCCGTGCAGCACCTCGACGCTCAGTCCGGCCAGCGCGCCCTTGCGCAGCTCGTCGGCGATCTCCAGCACGGCGAGCGGCGGCCGCTTCTCGGGGTCCTCGTCGGCGGCCTGCTTCTTGGCCTTCGCCTTCTTCCCGCCCTTCCCCTCCGCCTCTTCCGCGTCGTCGCCGATGCGGGGGCAGACCACGTACGCCTGGTGGCCGTTCTCGACCTCCTCGCGGACGCGTTCCCAGGCGCGGCTGAGGAAGTGCGGCTTGTCCTTGGCGGGGACGACGTGGCTGGCGATCGGGGAGCGGCCGGCCGGGAGCTGGTCCAGGACGGAGGTCTCCAGGTCGCCGAAGACCGTCATCGCGACCGTACGGGGGATGGGAGTGGCGGTCATGACGAGGAGGTGGGGCGGCTGCTTCCCTTTGGAGCGCAGGGCGTCGCGCTGTTCCACGCCGAAGCGGTGCTGCTCGTCGACCACGACCAGGCCGAGGTCGTGGAACTGCACCTTGTCCTCGATGAGGGCGTGGGTGCCGATGACGATGCCGGCCTCGCCGGTGACCAGGTCGAGCAGGGCCTGACGGCGGGCCGCCATGCCCATGGACCCGGTGAGCAGGACGACTTTCGTCCCGCGGTCGGAGCCGCCGAGCATGCCGCCCTCGGCCAGCTCGCCCATCATCTCGGTGATCGAGCGGTGGTGCTGCTGGGCGAGGACCTCGGTGGGAGCGAGCATCGCTGCCTGGCCGCCGGCGTCGACCACGGTGAGCATGGCGCGCAGCGCCACCATCGTCTTCCCGGAGCCGACCTCGCCCTGGAGGAGGCGGTGCATCGGGTGCTCGGTGGCCAGGTCGTCGAAGATCTCCTTGCTGACCTTCTCCTGGCCCTCGGTGAGGGTGAAGGGCAGCTTGGCGTCGAAGGCGTCCAGCAGGCCGTCCGTGACGGGGCGGCGGGCGACGGCGGGCAGTTGGGTGTCGGCGTACCGGCGGCGGGCCAGGGCGACCTGGAGGACGAACGCCTCGTCCCACTTGAGCCGGGCCCTGGCGTCCTCGACGTCCGCCTTCGTCTGCGGGCGGTGCGCCTTCAGCAGCGCCTCGGGCAGCGAGGTGAAGCCCCGGCCCTCGCGCAGGGAGGCTGGCAGCGGGTCCACCGCGTCCCGCGCGCTGGGCAGTACGGCGTCGACGGCCTTGGCGATCCGCCAGGAGTCGAGCTGCTTGCAGGCGGGGTAGATCGGCAGCAGCCGTCCGGCGAAGGCGTCCACGGCCTCGGTCGCCTCGTCGGCGTCGGAGGCGTCGAGCAGTTGGTACGTGGGGTGGGCGAGCTGCATCTTGCGGTTGAAGACGGAGACCTTGCCCGCGAACATCGCCTGGCGGCCCGGGAGCAGCTCCTTGTGCGGCTTGTGGACTCCGTGGCCGAAGAAGACCAGCTGGAGGCGGCCGCTGCCGTCGGTCAGGGTGACCTCCAGGCGTTTGCCCCGGCCGTTGTTGAACATCAGGATCCGGGCGTCGGCGACCTGGGCGAGCACCGTGACGTGCTCGTCCAGCGGGAGGTCGGCCAGCGCGGTCAGCTTGCCGCGCTCCTCGTACCGCCGCGGGTAGTGGTGCAGCAGATCACCGACCGTGTGCAGGTCGAGGTGTTCGGCCATCACCTTCGCGGTGGCTCCGCCGAGCAGCTTCTTGAGAGGTTCATCGAACGAGGACACGCGATCCATTGCACACCACGGCACTGACAGCTGTCCGCCGGGCGCGACCGTGCCGCGGATTCCCGGCTACTCGACGCCGATCAGCAGGGGGGCGCGCTGGTGCCCGCCCCGGTAGACCACGGTGTCCACGGCGAGGTAGCCCTCGCGCACGTGCTCCTCCAGCGCGTCGGCCAGCGCGTCGGGGACGTCCTCGCCGAGGACGAGGGTCACCAGCTCGCCGCCCGCCGCCAGCATCCGGTCGAGGACGGTGCGGGCGGTGGCCGGGACGTCGGCGCCGATCACGGCCACGTCGCCGTCGATCAGGCCGAGGATGTCCCCGGCCTGGCAGATCCCGGCCATGGTCCACGACTGGCGCTCCGCGACGGCCAGTTCGGCGTAGCGGGTGGCGCCGGCGGCGGCGGTCATGGCGACCACGTCCTCGTCGAAGCCCCGGTCGGGCTCGTGGACGGCGAGGGCGGCGATGCCCTGGACGGCGGCCCGGGTGGGGACGAGGGCGACCCGGACCCCCTCGGTCCTGGCCTGTTCGGCGGCCGCGGCGGCGGTGTGGCGCAGGGCCGCGTCGTTGGGCAGCAGCACCACCTCACGGGCGTGGGCGCGGCGGATGGCGTCGACCAGTTCGCCGCTGGCGGGCGGTTCGCCGGGGCGGGCGATCACGGTGGTGGCGCCGGCCTCGGTGCAGAGCCCGGCCAGTCCGTCACCGGGGACGACGACGACGACGGCGCGCTGGGTGGGTTCGGCCTGGACGCGGAGGTCGTGGCCGCTCTCGGTGGCGAAGTGGGTGATCCGGATGCGGTACGGCCGCCCGGCCTCGACGCCCGCCTCCACGGCCGCCCCGGCGTCGTCGACGTGGACGTGGACGTGCCAGAGCCCGTCGCCGCCCACCACGACCAGGGAGTCGCCGAGCGCGTCGAGCCGGGTGCGCAGCCGGGCCACCTGCTCGTCACGGGCCTCCAGGAGGTAGATCACCTCGAACGCGGGCCCGGCGCCCCCGTCCTCGGGACAGTCCAGCGGCCCCTCCCCCGCGGGACCACCTGACTCCACCGGGGTGCCGCCCACCGGCAGGCCCACCACGGAGCCGCCGTCCACGGGCGCGGGCGTCCTCCCGGGCCCGGTGCGGGGCCCCCGTACCGGAGCCTGCCCGGTCACGGTCTCCACCAGCGCGCCCAGTACCGCGACCAGCCCCCGGCCCCCGGCGTCGACCACGCCCGCCCGGCCGAGGACGGCGAGCTGCTCGGGCGTCTTCGCGAGGGCCGCGAGTGCTCCGGCGTACGCGGCGTGCACGACGGTGCACAGGTCCGGTTCCTCGCCCGCGGCGGACTCGGCGGCAGCGGCGGCGACGGTGAGCACGGTGCCCTCGACGGGGTGGGCGACGGCCCGGCGGGCGGCGTCGGCGGCCCGGGTGAGGGCGAGGCGCAGGTGGGCCGCGTCGCCGCCGTCGGCCAGGACTCCCGCCATGCCGCGCAGCAGCTGGGCCAGGATGGTGCCGGAGTTACCGCGGGCGCCGATCAGGGCGCCGTGCGCCATGGCGCGTACGGCGTCGGCGGTGGCGGGCGCGGTGGCTCCGGTCTCGTGCGCGGCGAACACCGCTTCGACGGCCGCGGCGGCGGACTCGACGGTCAGATAGAGGTTGGTGCCGGTGTCCCCGTCGGCGATGGGATAGACGTTGATCGCGTCGATCTCCGCGCGCTCCCGGCCCAGGGCCTCCAGGGCCAGTGAGCACCACGTGCGCACCGCGACGGCGTTCAGATCGTCGGGGAGCTGCGGCACCGATGGTCCTCCTCGATCGGCCGTGGCGACGGACTGCACCGCAGGTTAGCCCGCCTGCCGGGGTTCCGGTCCGGACAGGGGGCGGGCGGGGTGGGGGGCCGACCCGTGGTAGTTTCGTATCTCCGAAGCAGGCGTTGTATGCTGCTCCGGTTGCCCGATGAGAGTCGGGCCATTCCTCCGGTACCGCCACTTCAGTCAAATGATTCCGGCGCGCCGGATTTCACTGTAAGTGCATCTGAAGTCTTTGGAGTGACCCGTGGCTGCCAACTGCGACGTTTGCGGCAAGGGGCCGAGCTTCGGCAACAGCATTTCGCACTCGCACCGCCGTACGTCCCGTCGCTGGAATCCCAACATCCAGCGCGTGCGTGCAGTGGTCGGTCGGACGCCGAAGCGGCTCAACGTCTGCACCTCGTGCATCAAGGCCGGCAAGGTCGCGCGCTGACGTCCCCGTCGTAGCGCAGCCTGCCGGTTGCCCAAAAAGCCGGTCCACCTCGGTGGACCGGCTTTTTGCTGTGCCCAGGGCTGATCAGGCAGCCGGATCGGCCGTCGGGCGGGTCTGCCAGCCGTGGTCGACGGGGCCGATGCCGCCGCCGAGCGGGAAGCCGGCCTCGATCGCGCCGGTGACGTACGTCTTCGCGTCCCGTACCGCCGTGGGCACGTCATTCCCGAGCGCGAGCCCGGAGGCGATGGCCGAGGCCAGGGTGCAGCCGGTGCCGTGGGTGTGGCGGTTGTCGTGCCGGGGGGCGCGCAGCCAGTGTTCCGCGCTCCCGTCGGTGAGCAGGTCCACCGCCTCACCGGGCAGGTGGCCGCCCTTGATCACGACCCAGCGGGGCCCGAAGGCGAGGATCTCCTCGGCGGCCCGGCGCATTCCGCTCTCGTCGGTGACCATGACCCCGGTGAGCTGGGCCACCTCGTCGAGGTTCGGGGTGGCGACGGTGGCGACGGGCAGCAGCTTCGTCCGTACGGAATCGAGGGCTTCGGCGGCGAGCAGCGCGTCGCCGTGCTTGGAGACGCCGACCGGGTCGACGACGACGGGGGCATCGGTTGTGACGAGGAGTTCGGCGACGGTCTCCACCAAGGCGGCGGAGGCGAGCATTCCTGTCTTCACGGCCTGGACGCCGATGTCGTCGACGACGCTTCGGTACTGGGCGCGTACGGCGTCCACCGGAAGCTCCCACGCGCCCTGGACGCCGAGGGAGTTCTGTGCGGTGACGGCGGTGAGCACGCTCATGCCGTGCACGCCGAGGGCGAGCATCGTCTTCAGATCGGCCTGGATCCCCGCACCGCCGCCGGAGTCGGATCCGGCGACGGTGAGCACGCGGGGCGGGACAGCGGTACGTATGGGCATACGCAGCAATCTAGTGCTCGCACGTGCCGTCCCCGCTCACGCGCGTGGCGGGGAGTCCTCGATGGAGCCGAAGTGGTCCCAGCCGCCCTTGCTGGTCCAGGGCGCGCCGTCGACGGTGACCTGGGGCAGGGCGGAGGGGTTGAGGACCTCGCCGATCACCTTCCAGCGGGCGGGCAGCTTCACGTCCGGCGGGAACGTCGCCACGATCGCGTGGTCCTCTCCCCCGGTCAGCACCCACTGGAGCGGGTCGACGCCGACGGCCTGGCCGATGTCGGACATCTGCGAGGGGATGTCGATGAGGCCGGATCGCAGGTCGATGCGGACCTTACTGGACTCCGCGATGTGCCCGAGGTCCGCGACGAGGCCGTCGCTGACGTCGGTCATCGCGGTGGCGCCGAGCCCGGCGGCCGCGGGGCCCGCGTGGTACGGCGGTTCGGGGCGGCGGTGGGCCTCGACGAAGGCGCGGGGCGAGCGGAAGCCGCGGGAGAGCACGGCGTATCCGGCGGCGGACCAGCCGAGCCAGCCGGTGACCGCGACGACGTCGCCGGGGCGGGCGCCGGCCCGGGTGACCGGTTCGTGGTTGCGCAGGTCGCCGAGGGCGGTGATCGCGACGGTGATCGTGTCACCGCCGACCACATCGCCGCCGACCACGGCGGCACCCGCCACCTGGCACTCGTCGCGCAGCCCGTCCATCAGTTCGGCGGCCCAGGTGACGGGGAGGTCGGCGGGGACGACGAGGCCGAGGAGCAGCGCGGTGGGCACGGCGCCCATGGCCGCGATGTCGGCGAGGTTCTGGGCTGCGGCCTTGCGGCCGACGTCGTACGCCGTCGACCAGTCACGCCGGAAGTGCCGGCCTTCCAGCAGGATGTCCGTACTGGCCACGACCCTGCGGTCGGGGGCGGCCACGACCGCGGCGTCGTCGCCGGGCCCCAGCCGTACCGCCGGAGTGGTGGTGAGCCGGGACGTGAGCTCTCTGATGAGCCCGAACTCCCCCAACTCGCCCACGGTTCCCTTCACCGAGTCTCACCTCTCCTTTATCGCCCCGGACACCCGTCCGGGCCCCCGGTCGCGAGCCGTCTGTGCTGTCGGTACCGTCAAGAGATACGTCAACTTCTGCGCCCTGTACGCCACGCTGTGGACGTCATCCGGCCCGTAGGTCTCCCCGTGGCCCGCGGCAACGCGATAACGTGGCGTCCCTTTCCCCCACATGATCCTCGTGGCCGCCCTGGAGGTTCCGTGGTACAGGCGTACATCCTCATCCAGACCGAAGTGGGCAAGGCGTCGATCGTCGCCGAGACCATTTCCAAGATCCCGGGAGTCATCCAGGCAGAGGACGTCACCGGTCCGTACGACGTGATCGTGCGGGCCCAAGCGGACACGGTCGATGAACTCGGCCGCATGGTGGTCGCCAAGGTGCAGCAGGTGGACGGCATCACACGAACCCTGACCTGCCCGGTCGTCCACCTCTGACCCCCGTCTAGGCTGGGCCGGTGACGTCATCCGCCCGCCGTTCCCCCCGCTCGATATTCCTCGGTCCGTCCGCTGCCGTGCTCGTGCTGGCCGCGGCGGGCTGTTCTCTCAGCGACGCGCAGCCCTCGATCACGGTTCCCACCCCGCCCTCGGAGGCCGCGGCGTACTGCGAGGCCCTGCACGAGGAACTGCCGAAGACCGTCCTCGAACTGGAACGCAGCGACCCCTCCCCGGATTCGGAGCTGACCGCCGGCTGGGGGGACGGGGCGATCGTACTGCGCTGCGGGGTCCCCCGGCCCGCCAAGATGGACGACCCCCAGTCACAGGGCGTCGAGGCGGACGGTGTGCAGTGGATGCTGGAGGAGCCCGAGGACTCCGGTCCGCGGTTCACCACCACGTACCGCAAGGCGTACGTCGAGGTCACGCTGGACTCGACGTACGCCCACGACATCACCCCGCTGGCCTCGTTCGCCGGCCCGGTCTCCAAGACGGTACCGAGCAAGTTCTGAAGGCCGGCCGTCGGCTTCGTCAGCGCAGTCCGGTGGAGCGGCTCAACGCGGCCTGGATCAGCCGGTCGACCAGCTCCGGGTAGCTGACGCCGCTCTCCTGCCACATGCGCGGGTACATGGAGATCGGGGTGAAGCCCGGCAGGGTGTTGATCTCGTTGATGACGAAGGTGCCGTCCTCGGTGAGGAAGAAGTCGGCACGCACCAGGCCCTCGCAGGAGACGGCGTCGAAGGCCGCGACGGCCAGGCGCTGCACCTCGGCGGTCTGCTCCTCGGTGAGCGGCGCGGGCACGAGCCCGGCGGCCGAGTCGATGTACTTGGCCTCGAAGTCGTAGAAGTCGTGCGCGGTGACCGGCGGGATCTCGGCGGGCACGCTGGCGCGCGGGCCGTCCTCGAACTCCAGCACGCCGCACTCGATCTCACGGCCGCGCAGCAGCGACTCGACGAGGAACTTCGGGTCGTGGCGGCGGGCCTCCTCGATCGCCTCGTCGAGCCCTTCGATGGAGTCGACCTTGGTGATGCCCATCGAGGAGCCGCCGCGGGCGGGCTTGATGAACAGCGGCCAGCCGTGCTCGCCGGCGAAGTCCACGATCCGCTTGCGGGCGGCCGCGGGGGCGTTGTCCCACTCGCGGGGGCGGACGACCTCGTACGGTCCGACCGGCAGCCCGAAGGAGAGGAAGACGCGCTTCATGTACTCCTTGTCCTGGCCGACGGCGGAGGCGAGGACACCCGCGCCGACGTAGGGCACACCGGAGAGTTCGAGAAGCCCCTGGAGGGTGCCGTCCTCCCCGTACGGGCCGTGCAGCACGGGGAAGACGACGTCGACCTCGCCCAGCGCCTTGGGCACGGAACCGGGTTCGCTGTAGAGGACCTCACGGCTGCCGGGGTCCACGGAGAGCACGACGCTGCCCTCGGCGGACTCGGTGAGCCGGTCCACGTCGGGGACCTTGCGGTCGGTGATGGCCATGCGTTCGGGCTCGTCGGCGGTGAGCGCCCAGCGGCCGTCCGTCGTGATGCCGATCGGCAGGACGTCGTACTTGGTCCGGTCGATGGCCTTCATGACGGCGCCGGCCGTGACGACCGAGATGCCGTGTTCGGAGCTGCGGCCGCCGAACACGACAGCCACGCGGGGCTTGCGGCGCTGCGGCACAGGGCTCTCGGCGCGCTCAGGGCTCTGGGGGAGGTTCTCGCTGCTCATATCGCGATGAGCGTACCTGCTGGTAAGGGAGACGTCAGCGTCGCTCGGCCTTGGCGCTCCGCGACATCAGCTCCTTGACGGCGACGACCGGGGACTTGCCCTCGTGGACGATCGAGACGACGGTCTCGGTGATGGGCATGTCGACCCCGTGCCTGCGGGCCAGGTCGAGGACCGATTCGCAGGACTTGACGCCCTCGGCGGTCTGCTTGGTGACGGCGATCGTCTCCTGGAGCGTCATGCCGCGGCCGAGGTTGGTGCCGAAGGTGTGGTTGCGCGAGAGCGGCGAGGAGCAGGTGGCCACCAGGTCGCCCAGGCCCGCGAGTCCAGAGAACGTCAACGGGTCCGCGCCCATGGCCAGACCCAGGCGGGTGGTCTCGGCGAGGCCCCGGGTGATGAGGGAGCCCTTGGTGTTGTCGCCGAGGCCCATGCCGTCCGCGATGCCGACGGCGAGGCCGATGACGTTCTTCACGGCGCCGCCGAGCTCGCAGCCGACCACGTCGGTGTTGGTGTACGGCCGGAAGTACGAGGTGTGGCAGGCGGCCTGGAGGCGCTGGGCGACGGACTCGTCGGCGCAGGCGACGACGGCCGCGGCGGGGCGTCGCTCGGCGATCTCCTTGGCCAGGTTGGGTCCCGAGACGACGGCGATGCGGTCGGCGGAGACCTTGGTGACGTCGGCGATCACCTCGCTCATCAGCTCGGCGGTGCCCAGCTCGACGCCCTTCATCAGGGAGACCAGGACGGTGTCCGGCTCCAGGTGCGGGGCCCAGTCGGCGAGGTTGGCCCGCAGCGTCTGGGAGGGCACGACGAGGAACGCGAACTCCGCGCCGCGCAGGGCCTCGGCGGCGTCGGTGGTGGCGCGGATGGAGTCGGGGAGCGCGATGCCCGGGAGGTAGTCCGGGTTGGTGCGGGTGGTGTTGATGGTCTCGGCGACCTCGGCGCGGCGGCCCCAGAGGGTGACCTCGCAGCCCGCGTCGGCGAGGATCACGGCGAAGGCCGTACCCCATGAGCCGGTTCCGAAGACGGCTGCTTTTACGGGGTGCGTCACGTGGGTCCCTTTCCCTGGGCCCTGCGCCGTTGTTCAGCACGGGCTTTGCGGTGATCGTAGAGCTCGGCGGGCGCTTTCTCGCCGCGCAGGTCCTCCAGCTCGCGGGTGACCGCCGCCATGATGACCTCGGTCGCCTCGCGGAGCACCTCGGGGGTCGGCTCCAGACCGTAGAAGCGGCCGAGGTCGATGGGCGGTCCGGCCTGCACCTGGAGTGTCTTGCGGGGGAACAGCCGGAACTTGTTCTCCTTGGCGTAGGGAGGCATCGCGAGGTTGGCGCCCCACTGGGCGACGGGGATGACGGGCGCCTTGGTCATCAGGGCGACCCGGGCGGCCCCGGTCTTGCCGGCCATCGGCCACATGTCGGGGTCGCGGGTGAGGGTGCCCTCGGGGTAGAAGGCGACGCACTCGCCGCGCTCGATGGCGTCGACGGCGGCCCGGAAGGCGTCCAGGGCGTTGGTGGTCTCGCGGTAGACGGGGATCTGGCCGGTGCCGCGCAGCATCATCCCGACGAACGGGGTGCGGAAGAGGCCGGCCTTCGCCAGGAGCCGCGGCACCCGCCCGGTGTTGTACTGGAAGTGGCCGTAGGAGAGCGGGTCCAGATAGGAGTTGTGATTGACGGCGGTGATGAATCCGCCGTCGGCCGGAATGTGTTCCATCCCCCGCCAGTCGCGCTTGAACAGAACCACCAATGGCGGCTTGGCGATGACCGCCGCCAGGCGGTACCAAAAGCCGATTCTGCGGCGGGACACTCGGACACCTTCCTTAGGGATTTCGACCTGCAGCCTGGCTACTGACGGTCAAGTCTCGCCCCAGGCCCCTGCTCTGTCGAGAACACCGTACGCCTCACGTTCGGTAGTGGACCTCCAGGTTGTCGTACCGGCAGGCGAGAATAAGTGCTGACGCGTACGGAGGGGGAGATCGCCACGAACACCGATCCGGCCGGGCCCTGGTCCCTGGTCGTTCCGCTGAAGCCGCTCGCACGGGCCAAGAGCCGCCTGGGGCAAGCGGCGGGCGAGGATGCGCGGCCCCGGCTGGCCCTGGCGTTCGCCCAGGACACGGTGGCCGGGGCGCTGGCCTGTTCCCTGGTGCGGGATGTGGTGGTCGTCACGGACGATGCCGTGGCCGCGGCGGCTCTCTCCGCGCTCGGGGCGCGGATCGTGCCGGACGCTCCGGGGGCCGGGCTCAACGCCGCGCTCGCGCACGGCGCACGCTCCGTGCGGGCCCTGCGGCCCGCCGCCGCGGTGGCCGCGCTCAACGCGGATCTGCCGGCACTGCGCACCGACGAATTGGCGCGGGTGCTCGATTTTGCTTCCGCTTTTCCCAGCGCTTTTCTCCGGGACGCGGCGGGAATCGGAACGACATTTCTGGCCGCCGCGGGCGGTGCGGAATTCCGTCCGGCTTTCGGTGGCCCGTCCGGGGCCCGGCACCTGGCGTCGGGGGCGGTGGAAATAGCGCTGTCCGGCGTCGACTCGGTGCGCCGGGACGTGGATACGGGCGAGGATCTGCGGGTCGCCCTGGCCCTGGGGGTCGGGTCGCACACGGCGCGGATCGCGACCGCGGCCGCCCCGTCCCGTGACCGA
Organism: Streptomyces sp. NPDC091287; assembly: GCF_044768525.1. NCBI lineage: Bacteria > Bacillati > Actinomycetota > Actinomycetes > Kitasatosporales > Streptomycetaceae > Streptomyces > Streptomyces sp. NPDC091287. Next base: position 79,833 of record NZ_JBIVUV010000015.1, on the reverse strand, counting down.
TAGGCTGCCGCCCATGCAGGCGACCTCGTACACGTACGACCCCGAGACCCGCAGCGGCAGCGTGCTGCTGGACGACGGCACCCCGGTGGACTTCGACGCCCCGGCCTTCGACGCGGGCGGTCTGCTGCTGCTGCGTCCGGGGCAGCGGGTGCGGATCGAGGGCGAGGGTGAGGGAGCGGGCCTGCGGATCACTCTGGTGACGCTGCAGACGTTCTAGAAGTGGTTCGCCAGGGCCCGGAAAGCCCGCGGGCCGGGCTCCCCCGGAGGGGAGCCCGGCCCGGCGCGTTGTGATGAGCGAGCGGGTGCCCGGTCTCACTTCTTGCGTGCGGTGGCCTTCTTGGCCGTGGTCGTGCGCGCCGTGGTCTTCTTCGCGGGCGCCTTCTTCGCCGTGGTCTTCTTGGCGGGCGCGGTCTTGCTGGGAGAGGCCTTCTTGGCGGTCGTCGCGGCCTTCTTCGCCGGGGTCGCCTTCTTGGCGGCCGCGGAGGCCTTCTTGGCCGTCGGGGTGGTCTTCTTCGCGGTGACCTTCTTGGCTGCGGCGGTGGTCTTCTTCGCCGGAGTCGCCTTCTTGGCGGTGGTCTTCTTCGCGGTGGCCTTCTTGGCGGCCGACTTCTTGGCGGCGGCGGCCTTCACCGTCGTACGGGCGGCGGAGGATCCGCCCGAGAGGCTGCCCTTGGGAGCCTTCTTGACGGCCACGTCGTTCTTGGGGAGCTTCTTCGAGCCGCTCACCAGGTCCTTGAAACCCTGGCCCGCGCGGAAGCGGGGCACCGAGGTCTTCTTGACCCGGACGCGCTCACCCGTCTGCGGGTTGCGGGCGTACCGGGCGGGGCGGTCGACCTTCTCGAACGAGCCGAAGCCGGTGACCGAGACACGGTCCCCTGCGACAACGGCACGGACGATCGCGTCGAGTACCGCGTCGACAGCGTCTGCGGCCTGCTGACGGCCGCCGACCTTGTCGGCAATCGCTTCTACGAGCTGCGCCTTGTTCACGTCTTCCCCTTCGGAGACATTGCCAGAACGAAAGTGTTCAAGCTTTTTCGCACGTTAGGCAGATATATACCGCAAATCAAACACGAAACGGGCTAATCACCCTAGTGCCGCAACGAAGTCGACCGATGCGCAGTTCCACGTGTCAGTCACCTTCGGGGAATCGGCCCTCATCGAGGTCCTTCATCATCCGGTCCAGACGCCTTGCCGCGTCCGGGAGATCGTGCTTCGCCGCGGCCGTGACGACCAGCAGCTTCCGGGTCAGCGCCATCCGTACGCCCTCCGGGACTTGCAGTGCACGCACCTTCGCGTGCGCTTCCTTCAATCGGTCGGCGACTTGGCCATAGAGCTTGAGTTGGCTGTCGCGTTCCATGCACCGATTGTGCCATCTGGGGCGAGTTGTCGCCCGACGGGGTCTCAACAAGCGACTGCGCCCCCTGCCGGGAGGCAGGGGGCGCAGTCCTGGAAAAGCGCTGCTCAGGCGGCAATGGTACGCGGCTTGAAGGCCGGCCTGGCCGCCTCGTACGCGGCGATGTCCGCTTCGTTCTGAAGGGTGAGGCTGATGTCGTCGAGGCCGTTGAGCAGTCGCCAGCGGGCGTTCTCGTCGAGCTCGAAGTCGGCGGTGAGGCCCTCGGCGCGGACCTGGCGCGCCTCCAGGTCGACCGTCACCTCGACAGTCGGGTCGGCCTCCGTCAGCTCCCAGAGCGCGTCGACGACCTTCTGCTCCAGGACCACGGTGAGCAGCCCGTTCTTCAGCGAGTTGCCCCGGAAGATGTCAGCGAAGCGGGAGGAGACGACGGCCTTGAAGCCGTAGTTCTGCAGGGCCCAGACCGCGTGTTCGCGGGAGGAGCCCGTACCGAAGTCGGGACCGGCGACCAGGACCGAGGCGCCCTGGCGCTCGGGGCGGTTGAGGACGAAGTTCTCGTCCTTGCGCCAGGCTTCGAAGAGCCCGTCCTCGAACCCGTCGCGGGTGACCTTCTTCAGCCAGTGCGCGGGGATGATCTGGTCGGTGTCGACGTTGCTGCGGCGCAGGGGAACGGCCCGGCCGGTGTGCGTGGTGAATGCTTCCATGGCTATCGGACTCCGGCGGGGGTACGGGCGTCGGACAGGTCGGCGGGCGAGGCCAGATGGCCCAGCACCGCGGTGGCGGCGGCGACCTGGGGCGAGACCAGATGGGTGCGGCCGCCCTTGCCCTGCCGGCCCTCGAAGTTGCGGTTCGAGGTGGAGGCGGAGCGCTCGCCGGGGGCCAGCTGGTCGGGGTTCATGCCGAGGCACATCGAGCAACCCGCGTGCCGCCATTCGGCGCCGGCCTCGGTGAAGACCTTGTCCAGGCCCTCGGAGACGGCCTGGAGCGCGACCCGGACCGAGCCGGGGACGACCAGCATCCGTACACCTGTCGCGACTTTGCGGCCATCCAGGATCGACGCCGCGTTGCGCAGGTCCTCGATGCGGCCGTTGGTGCACGAACCTACGAAGACGGTGTCGACGTTGATGTCACGCAGCGGCTGCCCGGCGGTCAACCCCATGTACTCCAGGGCCTTTTCGGCGGCGAAGCGCTCCGAGGCGTCCTCGTACGAAGCCGGGTCGGGGACGTTGGCCGACAGGGGGGCGCCCTGGCCGGGGTTGGTGCCCCAGGTGACGAACGGGGCCAGTTCGGTGGCGTCGATGACGACCTCGGCCTCGAACACCGCGTCGTCGTCGGAGCGCAGGGTCTTCCAGTACGCGACGGCGGCGTCCCACTCCTCGCCCTCGGGGGCGTGGTCGCGGCCCTTGAGGTAGTCGAAGGTGGTGGCGTCCGGGGCGATCATGCCCGCGCGGGCGCCGGCCTCGATCGACATGTTGCAGATGGTCATCCGGGCCTCCATCGAGAGCTTCTCGATGGCGGAGCCGCGGTATTCGAGGATGTAGCCCTGTCCGCCGCCGGTGCCGATCCGGGCGATGATCGCCAGGATCAGGTCCTTCGCGGTGACCTCGTCGGGCAGTTCGCCCTCGACCGTGATGGCCATGGTCTTCGGGCGGGCCAGCGGCAGCGTCTGGGTGGCGAGGACGTGCTCCACCTGGCTGGTGCCGATGCCGAACGCCAGCGCGCCGAACGCGCCGTGCGTGGAGGTGTGGGAGTCGCCGCAGACCACGGTGGTGCCGGGCTGGGTCAGACCCAACTGCGGACCGACCACGTGCACGACGCCCTGCTCGACGTCGCCCAGCGGGTGCAGCCGGACGCCGAAGTCCGCGCAGTTCTTGCGCAGGGTCTCCAGCTGGGCCCGGGAGACCGGGTCGGCGATCGGCTTGTCGATGTCGAGGGTCGGGGTGTTGTGGTCCTCGGTGGCGATGGTGAGGTCGAGGCGTCGTACCGGACGTCCGGCCTGGCGCAGCCCGTCGAAGGCCTGGGGGCTGGTCACCTCGTGGAGCAGGTGCAGATCGATGTAGAGAAGGTCGGGCTCGCCCTCCGCGCGCCGGACAACATGGTCGTCCCAGACCTTCTCCGCGAGTGTCCTACCCATCGCTTTCCCTCCGGCCGGCGTCTTCGCCGGCCCAACTAGAGATTCGGTGTGCCTCCGTCCGGACCCCCGTGCGGGGCGGTGGCTACGAGCCGTTGTGCGGCCGCCCGTACAGGTTCGCAACTTCCGCCGGAAATTGAACTTGCGTTTCACAGAGTGAGACGGGAGTATCGTCGTATGGACAACTCTAGCGGCGTCGGCGTTCTCGACAAGGCAGCTCTGGTATTGAGCGCCCTGGAGTCCGGTCCGGCCACCCTCGCCGGGCTGGTCGCGGCGACCGGGCTCGCACGGCCCACGGCCCATCGACTGGCCGTGGCACTGGAACACCACCGGATGGTGGCGAGGGATATGCAGGGCCGGTTCATTCTCGGCCCCCGGCTGTCGGAACTGGCAGCCGCGGCGGGCGAGGACCGCCTGCTGGCCACGGCCGGACCGGTGCTCACCCACCTGCGCGACATCACCGGCGAGAGCGCGCAGCTCTACCGCCGGCAGGGCGACATGCGCATCTGCGTGGCGGCGGCGGAACGGCTGTCCGGACTCCGGGACACGGTGCCGGTCGGCTCGACCCTCACGATGAAGGCGGGTTCCTCCGCCCAGATCCTGATGGCCTGGGAGGAGCCGGAGCGCCTGCACCGGGGTCTCCAGGGCGCCAGGTTCACGGCGACGGCGCTCTCCGGCGTACGGCGGCGGGGCTGGGCCCAGTCGATCGGCGAGCGGGAGCCTGGCGTCGCGTCGGTCTCGGCCCCGGTGCGCGGCCCGTCGAACCGGGTGGTCGCCGCGGTCTCGGTCTCCGGGCCGATCGAGCGACTGACCCGCCACCCGGGCCGGATGCACGCCCAGGCGGTCATCGACTCGGCGGCACGGCTGAGCGAGGCTCTTCGCCGCACGGGCTGACGCCGCACACCACTACCTCTTGACCGAACTCCCCGAAGGCCGCCCCAGCGTCGTGGCGGCCCTTTTTCCTTCCCGGGCTCCCCACAGGGCGTAACTACGGTGCCGGGCAGGCGACTTGGCGTGGGGCGCCCTCGCTCCGGATCGCTCTTGACCAGCAGGAAGGCCCTCCACCGAGGTGGAGGGCCTTCCTGTACTGCTCTGTTGTACCCCCGACCGGATTCGAACCGGCGCTACTGCCGTGAGAGGGCAGCGTGCTAGGCCGCTACACAACGGGGGCGTGTTTACTGCTGACTTGCGCTGGGCTACCAGGACTCGAACCTAGAATGACGGTACCAGAAACCGTAGTGTTGCCAATTACACCATAGCCCATGGTGTGACAAGTACCCCCGACCGGATTCGAACCGGCGCTACTGCCGTGAGAGGGCAGCGTGCTAGGCCGCTACACAACGGGGGCCCTAGCGATCCTGCATCGAGAGCGATGGGTGCGACCCATGATGTTCTCGCGGGAAGGATCTGTACCCCCGACCGGATTCGAACCGGCGCTACTGCCGTGAGAGGGCAGCGTGCTAGGCCGCTACACAACGGGGGCTTGTCCTGCTGATCTTGCTCGTACTGCTTGGTCTTGCGCTGGGCTACCAGGACTCGAACCTAGAATGACGGTACCAGAAACCGTAGTGTTGCCAATTACACCATAGCCCACTGAAACGCAACCCCTGGTGGGGGTTTCATCTCTGTCTGCGCTTCCCGGCCGGATCTTTCGGCCCGCTCGGGCGGCGCAGAAAGAACATTACCCGAAGGTGTCCGGCGCTCCAAAACGGGTATTGCCCGCCAGCAGCCCGGGCAGCTGGTCGAGCCCGGTGATCGTCACGAGATCCGGCCTCCCGCCCCTGCCCCGCCGGTCGAGCCAGATGCCGGTCAGCCCGGCGGCCACGGCCCCGCCGGCGTCGATGTCGGGCTCGTCGCCCACGTACACCACCTCGTGCGGCTCCAGCGCGAGCGTCTCGCAGGCCGCGTGGAAGGCGCCGGCCTCCGGCTTGGAGATTCCCAGCTCCACGGCGCAGACCATCGACTCGAACCGGTCGCGGACGCCGAGCGCGGTGAGCTTGCGGTGCTGGTTGTGGGTGCTGGAGTTGGAGAGGATCGCGTGCCGGTAGCCGGGGGCCAGCCGGTCCAGGACCGGCAGCACGTCCGGGAAGAGCCGCCAGGCGGCCTCGTAGTGCGTCAGGTGGCCGGCGAACCAGTCGTCGGCCTCGGCGTCCGCCATGGCCCGCGAGAGGAACTCGCGGACCCGGTCCCGCCGCTGCCCGAGGAAGTCCGTCTCCCCCGCGGCGACGCGCGCCCAGTGCACGGCGGTGATCGCCTTCCAGGCGGCGAGGGCCTCGTCGACCGACGCGTAGCCCTCGGGCAGCCCCACGCTCCCCAGGTGCTGCCGCATGCCGGTGTGGTCGGCGCCCGCGTAGTCGAAGATCGTGTCGTCGATGTCCCAGAGCACGGCGCGGATCGGCATGGATCTCACGGTAGCCGCATGCCAGGGGTGGTGGAGGCGGAAAAGCGGAGGAGGGCCGCAGCCGGTCGGCCGCGGCCCTCCTCGGGGGTGTCCTGTCGCCTACGCGGTCAGCTTCGCCAGCGCGGCGTCCACGCGGGCCAGGCTCTTGTCGCGGCCCAGGATCTCCAGGGACTCGAAGAGCGGCAGGCCGACGGTGCGGCCGGTGACGGCGACGCGGACCGGGGCCTGCGCCTTGCCGAGCTTGAGACCGTGGGCCTCGCCGGCGGTGAGGACGGCGTTCTTCAGGGACTCCGGGTCGCTCCAGTCGGCCGCTTCCAGGTTGGCGCGGGCCGTGGTCAGGAGCGCGACCGGGTCGCCCTTCATCGCCTTGGTCCAGGACGCCTCGTCCTCCACCGGCTCGTCGAGGAAGAGGAAGTCGACGTTGTCGGTGATGTCGGAGAGCACCGTGACCCGGGTCTGGGCGTACGGGGCGATCCGCGTCCACTTCTCCGCGTCGAACGCCTCCGGGGCCCAGGGGGCGAAGGGGGCCCGCAGCCAGGGGCCGCAGGCCTCGGTGAAGGCCTTCACGTCCAGCATGCGGATGTGCTCGGCGTTGATGTGCTCGCACTTCTTGAGGTCGAAGCGGGCCGGGTTGGCGTTGACGTCCTTGATGTCGAACGCGGCGACCAGCTCGTCCATCGAGAAGATGTCGCGGTCCTCGGCGATCGACCAGCCCAGCAGCGAGAGGTAGTTCAGCAGGCCCTCGGGGAGGAACCCGCGCTCGCGGTAGAGGTTGAGCGAGGCCTGCGGGTCGCGCTTGGAGAGCTTCTTGTTGCCCTCGCCCATGACGTACGGCAGGTGGCCGAAGGCGGGGGTGTCCTTGGCGATGCCCAGCTCGATGAGCGCCCGGTAGAGGGCGATCTGGCGCGGGGTGGAGGAGAGCAGGTCCTCGCCGCGCAGGACGTGGGTGATCTCCATCAGCGCGTCGTCGACCGGGTTGACGAGCGTGTAGAGCGGGGCCCCGTTGGCGCGGACGATGCCGTAGTCCGGGACGTTCTCCGGCTGGACGGTGATGTCGCCGCGGACCAGGTCGGTGAAGGTGATGGCCTCGTCGGGCATCCGGAAGCGCACGATCGAGCTGCGGCCCTCGGCCTCGTACGCGCTCTTCTGCTCGGCGGTGAGGTCGCGGCAGTGGCCGTCGTAGCCGGACGGCTTCCCCGCGGCGCGGGCGGCATCGCGGCGGGTGTCCAGCTCCTCGGTGGTGCAGTAGCAGGGATAGGCGTACCCGGCGGCGAGCAGCTTCTCGGCGACGTCCTTGTACAGGTCCATCCGCTGCGACTGGCGGTAGGGGGCGTGCGGGCCGCCGATCTCGGGGCCCTCGTCCCAGTCCAGGCCCAGCCAGCGCATCGAGTCGAGCAGCTGCTGGTAGGACTCCTCGGAGTCGCGCGCCGCGTCGGTGTCCTCGATCCGGAAGACCAGGGTGCCCTGGTGGTGCCGGGCGAAGGCCCAGTTGAACAGGGCCGTGCGGACCAGGCCCACGTGCGGGTTGCCGGTCGGGGAGGGACAGAAACGGACGCGGACAGGTGCCACTGGTGCGTTAACCACGCTTGATCACCTTGTTGGTGAGAGTGCCGATGCCTTCGATGGTGACGGCGACCTCGTCGCCGACGTGCAGGGGGCCGACCCCTGCGGGGGTGCCCGTGAGGATCACATCGCCCGGGAGCAGCGTCATGGCCTCCGTGATGTGGACGATCAGGTCCTCGATGGAGCGGACCATGTCGCTGGTGCGGCCGAGCTGTCGCTGCTCGCCGTTGACCGTCGCCTGGATGGTGAGGTCGTGGGGGTCCACGTCGGTCTCCACCCAGGGGCCCAGCGGGCAGGAGGTGTCGAAGCCCTTGGCGCGGGCCCACTGCTTCTCGCGCTGCTGCACATCGCGGGCGGTGACGTCGTTGGCACAGGTGTAGCCGAGGATGACGTCCTTGACCCGCTCGCGGGGGACCTCGCGGCACATGCGGCCGATGACCACGGCCAGCTCGGCCTCGTGGTGCAGCTCGTTGGAGAAGGAGGGGTACTCGATCGCGTCGCCGGAGCCGATCACCGAGGTGGTGGGCTTGAAGAAGGTGATCGGCGCGTCGGGGACCTCGTGGCCGAGTTCGGCGGCGTGCTCCGCGTAGTTGCGGCCGATGGCCACGACCTTGTTGGGGAGCACGGGGGGCAGCAGCCGGACCTTGTTCAGCGGGACCTTGGTGCCCGAGAGCTCGAAGTCGGCGTACGGAATGCCCTTGATGATGTCGAGGACGAGGTCACCGGATTCCACGGTGCCCTGTCCCTCGACGGCGCCGAAGGCGACATTGCCGTCGATGGAGAACCTGGCGATGCGCACGGGATGCTGTCGCCCCTCACTTGCTGGCTGACTGAAGACTGACGCTCCAGGCTAACGCCGATGAGAGGGGACAGCCGCGCGCATTGCGGGGCCGCTACTGGGCGGCCGTGACCGGGGCTTCCATCAGGATGGTGCGGCGCGGGTTGGCCGTCACGGTCGGCAGGTCGGCGGCGTGCTCCGGCTGGGGCGGCGTCTGCAGCGCTTCGGCGTCCTTGAGGTGCGCCAGCGTGGTGCGCCGGGGGTTGGCAATGTTGCGGAACATCGTCGTCGTCTTCATCTGCCGTCAGGACCCTGTCGGTGAGGGCGTCGCTCTTCGCGGCGCCGGCTTGTCGGATTCGCCATCCCTGTAAAGCGTCAGGCTAAACATCCGATTCCCCGCCGGAGCCGTGATGAGGCGACGATCATCATGTGAGTTTGCTCACGAACTAATCGACAATTGACCCATTGCGGACAGTTGACCATGGTCCAGAAAACGGACAATGCATCACTGAATCCACTATTCCGCTCCTGATCATCGCGTCTGGGACACCCCCCGCCCCTAGGTGAGTCCTCCGCAATAGTCCGCTTTACCCATGATCACTCTCCACTGCTTGTTACCCGCCCATCACAACGTGTCACGCAGGTCACAGCCCGGTACATGGCCCTTGTTGGAGATCCTGCACTGTGCTGGAATTCCACGCACCGCCGCGGGTTTCAGGCCGGCGCGCAGGGGCGCAACGCAGCGCCGAGTGGCGGCGGGAGGGGGAAGTACGCCGGTCACTCACACGACCACCCATGGGGCGCGTCCAGCGCCCCACGACGCCGACACCGTTCTTGTCCGCACACGCGGGCGGGACGCCTGGTCCAGAGGTTGCGACGCTAGTGCAGGGACGTTTCAAGAGGGATGGCAGCGCTCCGGCGGAACAGGAGCCGCGCGGCGGGACCGACCGCGGCTCCTCGCCCCAGCACGCCCAGAACCCCGGGCCGGCCGCTGCCGGCGACAACAACGACCGCGCGCAGCGCTCGGGCTCCACGACGAGCAGCGGCGCGGAGCCGAACACGCCCGCACAACCGCGCGGCCCGGTCGACACGGGTTCGCGCATAGCGCTCCGTAACTGGCGCATCAGCACGCGACTGGTCTCGCTCCTCGCCCTCCCCGTGGTCGCCGCGACCAGCCTGGGCGGTCTGAGGATCAACGAGTCCATGAACGACAGCCAGCAGCTGCAGCACATGCAGCTGCTGACGAAGATGACCAAGCAGGCGACCACGCTCGCCCAGGCGCTCCAGATGGAGCGCGACCAGTCGGCCGGTCCGCTGTCCAACAAGTCCAAGCCCACCGACTACAAGGTCACCGGGCCCCGGGACAAGACCGACCGGGCCAAGGACGCCTTCCTCGACGAGACCGACTCGATCGGTGACTCCGAGGGCGACGAGGCGCTCGACAGCATCCACGCGAGCATCTCGCAGATCGCCTCCCAGCTCGGCACCATCCGTACGATCCGCAAGACGGCGTACGAAGAGGGCGCACCCAGCCTCAACACCATCGACCAGTACAACCAGCTGATCACCTCGCTGCTGAGCCTCTCGCAGGACATGGCGCAGGCGACCAGCAACCCGGACATGATCAAGCGGACCCGCGCCCTCGCGGCGTTCTCCTCCGCCAAGGAGTACGCCTCGGTCCAGCGCGCGGTCATCGCCGCGGCCCTGCCGGGCGGTTCGGTCAAGGAGCCGCACCTCAACCCGAACGACCGGCAGTTCGGCTCCAACGCGCTCGCCAAGGAGTCCCGGGCCCTCACCTCGTTCAAGACGATCTACGGGACGACCGGGGAGAGCGCCGAGGAGCTCATGGCGCCCCTGGACAACGGCAACCCGGAGATCAACGCCGGGAACATGTACGCCAAGCGGATCCTGGACACCACGAACGGGATCGAGGGCAAGCAGGTCCGGTCGTACCTGGACTGGTACGACCAGAGCACCATCAAGATCAAGGCCATGGAGACGATCGAGGCCACCCTCCTCAGCGACATGGAGGCCAAGGCCCGCGAGCTGCGCCAGGCCTCCCAGCGCGAGGCGATCATCAACGGTGCGGTCATCCTCATCGTGCTCGGCGTCTCGCTCGTCGGCGCCTTCGTGGTGGCCCGCTCCATGATCCGTTCGCTGCGGCGTCTGCAGGACACCGCCACCCGGGTCGCCCAGGACCGGCTGCCCGAGCTCGTCAAGCAGCTCTCCGAGACCGACCCGCAGGACGTCGACACCTCCGTGGAGTCGGTCGGCGTGCACTCCCGGGACGAGATCGGCCAGGTGGCCGCGGCCTTCGACGACGTGCACCGCGAGGCTGTCCGCCTCGCCGCCGAGCAGGCCCTCCTCCGGGGCAACGTCAACGCGATGTTCACCAACCTCTCGCGCCGTTCCCAGGGCCTCATCCAGCGCCAGCTCTCGCTCATCTCCGAGCTGGAGGCCCGCGAGGCCGACCCGGACCAGCTGTCCTCGCTCTTCAAGCTCGACCACCTCGCGACCCGTATGCGCCGTAACGGCGAGAACCTCCTCGTCCTCGCGGGCGAGGAGCCGGGACGCCGGTGGACCCGGCCCGTCCCGCTGGTCGACGTGCTCCGTGCCGCCGCCTCCGAGGTGGAGCAGTACGAGCGCATCGAGCTGTCCGCGGTGCCCGCCACCGAGGTCGCCGGCCGGGTCGTCAACGACCTCGTGCACCTGCTCGCCGAGCTGCTGGAGAACGCGACGTCGTTCTCCTCGCCGCAGACGAAGGTCAAGGTCACCGGTCACGCGCTGCCCGACGGGCGGGTGCTCGTCGAGATCCACGACACCGGCATCGGCCTCTCCCCCGAGGACCTCGCCGCGATCAACGAGCGGCTCGCGCAGCCGCCCACCGTGGACGTCTCCGTCTCCCGCCGCATGGGTCTGTTCGTGGTCGGCCGGCTGTCGCTGCGTCACGGCATCCGGATCCAGCTGCGCCCCTCGGACTCCGGCGGCACGACCGCACTGGTCATGCTGCCCGTCGACGTCGCACACGGCGGCAAGCAGCCCCCGTCCAAGCAGGGCCCCGGACAGCAGCCCGGCGCCCCGGGCGGTCTGCTCGCGGGCAACGGGAACGGCGCCGGCAACGGCCAGCGCGCGGGCCTGGGCGGCGGACCGGCCGGTCCGGGCGCCAAGAGCCTCGGCGGTGGACCGGGCGCCCAGCGCGGCCAGGTCGGCGCGGGCGCGGGTCCCCGGGCGGCACTGCCGGCCCGGGACACCGGCGCCGGCCGTCCGCAGGGCCCTCAGGGCGGCGGCCAGCCGGACAACGGCGGACCGGGCCAGGACTTCCCCGGTCAGGGTCCGGCGCCCCAGCGCCAGGGCGGCGGCCTCTCCGGCGCCTTCGGCAACAGCGCCCGGCTCGGCGCCCGCGGCGGCCAGGGCGGCCCGCAGGGCGAGGCCCCGGGCCGCGGTGACGCGACCAACCTGTTCGGGCACGCCGCTCCGCCCTCCCCCGGGCAGAACGGACGCCCGGGTCAGTTCGCACCGCCGAACCAGCAGAACCCGTCCGGCTGGCAGAACCAGTCGAACCAGAACCAGCAGGGCCCGGGCCCGGGAGCGCAGCAGCCCCAGGGCCGTCAGGAGCAGAGCGGCCCCGCCCAGGGCGGCTTCCAGCAGTCCGGCGGACCCGGCCGTCAGCTGCCGCCGCCCGGTGGACCGCGTGCCGAGCTGCCCGGGGGCAACCCGCAGCCGCAGCGGCCGGCGACCACCAGCTGGGGCGCGGACACGCCGCGCGGTCACGAGGAGCACGACGCGACGGGGCAGTTCGCCCCTCCGGCGGACCTCGGCCAGGACCGGTCGTTCAACGCCCCGCTGAGCCAGCGGCCGTCGGACGACCGCCAGGGCCCCGGTGCGACCTCCGAGTTCGCCCGGCCCGACTTCTCGGCGCCGGGGGCTCCCCAGGACCGGTCGTACCCGCAGGGCGCTCCGCAGGGCCAGGACCCGGCGAGCACCGCGCAGTTCGCGCGGCCCGACTTCGGTGTCCCGCAGCAGCCGGACCAGAACCAGCTGGGCCAGGGGCAGTACGACCAGGGTCAGCAGCTGCCCGCGCCGCGTCAGCGCGGTTCGGAGGGCAATGACTTCGGTGCGCCGCTGCCGTCCGCCTCCCCGGCGAACGAGGCTCCTCCGTACCGTCCGGCGCTGCCGCTCCAGCCCCAGCAGCCGGAGGCCCTGCCGCCGGCCGGTCCCGGGGACGGCCGTACGCCGCTGTACGACACCCTGGAGACGAACTGGTTCCACGGTCCGGGCCAGGGCGGCCAGCAGCCGCCCGCCGAACCGCAGGCGCCGGCCGCTCCCGACTCCTCCGATGTGCCGGTCCCGCCCATGCCTCGGCGTGGTGCGGCCGACCCCTCGGTCACCAGCTCGTGGCGGGCCTCGCCCAACGACGAGCTCGTACGCCAGGCCGAAAGGGTCAAGAAGCCCGCCGCCGGCGGGGTCACCACTTCCGGGCTGCCCCGCCGTGTTCCCCGCGCCAATTTGGTTCCGGGGACCGCACAGCAGCAGAATCACCAGTCCGGACCACAGGTTTCGCGCGCGCCCGATGACGTGCGCGGTCGTCTGACCAATCTCCGCCGGGGCATCCAGCAGGGTCGGCAGGCCAACAACGGCCCGCAGACCGGCAGTATCCATCTCGGCCCCACTCACCAGCAGGAGCGTTAGTTGAGCCCCATGAGTCAGGCCGCGCAGAATCTGAACTGGCTGATCACCAACTTCGTGGACAACACCCCAGGGGTTTCCCACACGGTGGTGGTCTCCGCGGATGGCCTGCTGCTGGCGATGTCCGAAGGTTTCCCGCGCGACCGCGCCGACCAGCTCGCGGCGGTCGCGTCCGGTCTCACCTCGCTGACCGCGGGTGCGTCCCGGATCTTCGAGGGCGGCGCCGTCAGTCAGACGGTTGTGGAGATGGAGCGGGGATTCCTCTTCCTCATGTCCATCTCCGACGGTTCGTCACTGGCCGTTCTGGCCCACCCGGACGCCGACATCGGTCTGGTCGGGTACGAAATGGCCCTCCTGGTCGACCGTGCGGGCACCGTCCTCACGCCCGACCTCCGCGCCGAACTCCAAGGAAGTCTGCTCCACTAGGCGGCCATCCAGCGGATTCACGACACGATCCCCCCAGGTAATGCCCACAACCCTCACCCGTCAGGCCGCTTTAGTCCCCTCACCGGCCCCTTGCAGACGGCAAGCCGAGAACCTGCTGTCACGCCCGGAGGATTCATGACCCCGCCACCCGCCTCACCCGATCCGTACGGCGCACTGCACCACGCGTCGTACGACGGGGAAGGCGACCAGCCGCTGGTTCGTCCTTATGCCATGACCGGCGGCCGGACCCGGCCGCGCTACCAGCTCGCGATAGAGGCACTGGTCAGCACGACGGCAGACCCCGCGCATCTGGGGACCCTGCTCCCCGAGCACCAGCGGATCTGCCACCTCTGCCGTGAGGTCAAGTCGGTGGCGGAGGTGTCGGCACTGCTGTCGATGCCGCTCGGCGTCGCCCGGATCCTGGTGGCGGACCTGGCGGAAGCCGGCATGGTGGCCATCCACCAGCCGGGCAACGGAGAGGCCGGCGGCGCGCCGGATGTGACACTGCTCGAAAGGGTGCTCAGTGGACTTCGCAAGCTCTAACGGCGGTACGGGCCGCGCCACCACCTCGGCGAAGATCGTGGTGGCGGGCGGCTTCGGCGTGGGCAAGACCACGTTCGTCGGGGCCGTGTCGGAGATCAACCCGCTGCGCACCGAGGCCGTCATGACGTCCGCGTCGGCGGGCATCGACGATCTGACCCACACCGGGGACAAGACCACCACTACGGTGGCCATGGACTTCGGACGCATCACGCTCGACCAGGACCTGATCCTGTACCTCTTCGGTACGCCCGGTCAGGACCGCTTCTGGTTCATGTGGGACGACCTGGTCCGCGGCGCCATCGGCGCCGTCGTCCTCGTCGACACCCGCCGCCTCGCCGACTGCTTCCCCGCCGTCGACTACTTCGAGAACAGCGGGCTCCCCTTCGTCATCGCCCTCAACGGCTTCGACGGACACCAGCCCTACACCCCGGACGAAGTACGCGAGGCGCTCCAGATCGGGCCCGACGCACCCATCATCACGACGGACGCCCGGCACCGGGCGGACGCCAAGAGCGGCCTGATCACCCTGGTCGAGCACGCGCTGATGGCACGCCTGAAGTAGTTCTTCCACCAGGCGTAAGTCGATATCGGCATACGGAAGTTGCAGTAGTCACGCGGGGGCGGCCTGTGTCGTTTGACACGATCCGCCCCCGTGTTCATAACGTTTCGAGAGAGAATTGACTCCACGCCGCCACCCGACGCATCCATTCGGTGTCACTGCGCTCACATGAGCCCCGCCTTTTGACGGGGCTCGCTCTTTATGCCCGTTTTATCTGAGGTCTGGGCCACTCGGAATCGCTGATTCCGACTGTTTGGAACGGGACCGGTCCCCGTGCTGCAATTCGACGAACTCCCCAGTAGGACCGCCCTGAACGAATAATCCGGCACAGCGTAGGTGCCGACGCCGAGAGGTTGTTGGTCGAGTGAGGCGAAGCAACGAGGGCTCCGCGGCGCAGCCCGAGCGGGGCAACTTCACCCCGCCGTCGCGCGCCGTGTCGTCCCCTGCGGAGGTGCCCGGCACGGAGCCCACCGGTGGTGGCAGCACCAGCCGGATGTCCCCGCGCAACTGGCGGGTGGCCACCCGGCTGAACGCGATCCTCCTGATCCCGGTGCTGGTCGGCCTCGTCATGGGCGGCTTCCAGGTGAAGGGCTCCATCGACACCTGGAGCGAGGCGCAGGACGCCGAGAAGATCGCGGTCGTCGTGCGCGCCGCGTCCGACTACGGACAGGCGCTGCTGAACGAGCGGGACCTCAGCGCGGAGCCGCTGCTCTCGGGCGACCGTGACGCCGATGTGGTCGAGCAGACCCGGGCCACCACGGACGAGGCGGCGCGGAAGTTCGACGCCGCGGTGAAGGACATGCCCGCGAAGCCGGGCCTGGAGCGCCGTCTGAAGCTCTTCAAGGGCGAGGAGCCCAAGCTTCCCGAGCTGCGCAAGGCCGCCTACTCGCAGGCCCTGGACCCGGTGAAGACCGAAGAGGGCTACGTCCAGGTCCAGCACTCGCTGATGGAGTTCTCCAACGAGCTCGGCCTCGGCACCGGCAACATCACCAGTTACGGCCGTACGGTCTACGCGATCGAGCTGTCCAAGGCTGCAGAATCGCTTCAGCGCTCGATCGGCATGCACCTTCTGGTGCGCCCGAGCAAGAAGCCGGGTACGTACAACGACCAGGTCAAGGCCTTCGGCTCGTACAACTACCTGGAGCAGATCGCGCTGGGCGAGTTCAACTCCGGGGGCACCCAGGACGACGTCGACCGGCTCAAGCAGGTCATGGCCGGCAAGGCCGCCGAGGGCGCCAAGCAGCTCAAGGCGGCCAAGGAGCAGGCCGAGGCCGCGGGCGAGCCCTTCGTGGCCCCGCCGAGCATCGACGGCTCGGTCTTCGACGGCATGGCCCGGGAGATCGGCCAGGGGCAGGACCCCGAGGACCTGGCGGCCAAGGGCATCACGCCCGCGACCTGGATGGCCGCGGCGACCGCGAAGTTCGAGGGGTACGCCACCGTCGAGGACGAGCTCGTCACCAAGGCGGTGGACGAGGCCGCGAGCATCTCCTCCGACGCCAAGACCGACGCCATCGTCAACGGTCTCGTCGTCGTCATCGCGCTGCTGGCCGCCTTCATCCTGGCCGGGCTCATGGCCCGCCAGATGAGCCGCTCCATGCGCCAGCTGCGTACCGCCGCCTTCGGCATCGCCGAGCAGCGGCTGCCCTCCCTCGTCGACCAGCTCTCGCGCACCGACCCGGGCCGGGTCGACACCCGGGTGCAGCCGATCCCGATCACCACGCAGGACGAGATCGGCGAGGTCGCCCGCGCCTTCGACCAGGTGCACCGCGAGGCCGTCCGGCTCGCCGCGGAGCAGGCCATGCTGCGGGGCAACGTCAACGCGATCTTCACGAACCTCTCGCGCCGCAACCAGTCGCTGATCGAGGGCCAGCTGACCCTCATCACCGACCTGGAGAACAACGAGGCCGACCCGGACCAGTTGGAGAGCCTCTTCAAGCTGGACCACCTGGCCACCCGTATGCGCCGCAACGGCGAGAACCTCCTCGTCCTCGCGGGCGAGGAGCCCGGCCGCCGCTGGAACCAGCCGGTTCCGCTGGTGGACGTCCTGCGGGCCGCCTCCTCCGAGGTGGAGTCCTACGAGCGCATCCAGCTGACCGGCGTGCCGGAGAGCGAGATCCACGGCCAGGCCGTCACCGACCTCGTGCACCTGCTGGCCGAGCTGCTGGAGAACGCCACCACGTTCTCCTCGCCGCAGACGAAGGTCAAGGTCACCGCGACCCGGCTGCCCGACGGCCGTGTCATGGTCGAGATCCACGACAAGGGCATCGGCCTCACCGCCGAGGACTTCGCCGACATCAACCACAAGCTGGCCAACCCGCCGACCGTGGACGCCGCGGTGTCGCAGCGCATGGGCCTGTTCGTGGTCGGCCGACTGGCCGACCGGCACGGGATCCGGGTCCAGCTGCGCCCCTCGGGCGAGCAGGCCGGGACCACCTCGCTGGTCATGCTGCCGGACGCCATCACCCACGGTGGCGGTGGCGAACCGGGCTCCGGCCAGGACGACTTCACCGTCTCCTCGATCATCCCCGAGCAGCAGCAGGCCTTCGAGCCGGCGCCGCAGCAGGCCCCGATGCGCACGGCGGCGGAGCTCGGCTTCGACGACTCGCGCTACGAGGCCCCGGCGGACCCGGGTCAGCTGGACCCGGTCAACCGCTCGCTGATGCGCGAGGAGCGCAGGGCGGCCCTGGAGGCCCAGACGGGCCCGGGCGGCCCGTTCGGTGACAACTCCCGGGAACAGCAGGGCTACGCGCAGGAGCCGTACGCGGGCGACCCGTACGGCGGACAGCAGCAACAGGGTTACGCCGACGAGCGCTACGGCCAGGACCAGTACGGGCAGCAGCAGGCGCAGCAGCCGTACCAGGAGACGTACCAGCAGCAGTACGGTGCCGGGGACGGTTACCCGCAGCAGCGGGACCAGCAGGCGCAGCAGCACCCGGGAGACGGTTATCCGGAATCGGCATATGCCGATCAGCAGGCTCAGCAGGGTCAGTACGCCGACCCGTACGCGGCTTCGCCGGACCAGTCCCACCAGGATGATTGGCCTGTTCAGAGTGGTTTCCAGAACACTTATGAGCCGATCGCTCCCGCCGAATCGGAATCTGTTCCGAGCACGCCCGCAGAGCCTTCGGAGCGCGTAGGCTTCGACCGTCCGGGGCCCACCCCGAACGTCGGCCACGAGCTGACCGAAGCCGGTCTGCCGCGCCGCGGCGCTCAGCAGCACTGGCAGCCCGGCCCCGGCGGCCGTGGCAACGACCAGCCCGATCCGGCTCCGGGGCCCCAGCCGCAGCAGGAACAGCGGCAGGACCCGCAGACGGACGGGGACGGCACCGACGACTGGCGCTCGACGAACGACGAGCGCTGGGAGCGGGCCGAGAAGCTCCGTGAGCCGAAGGCGGGCGGAATCACCCCCTCCGGCCTCCCCCGGCGCGTACCCAAGGCCAACTTGGTCGAGGGCACGGCGGAGCAGACCCAGCAGGGCGGCCCACAGGTCTCCCGCGCGCCCGAAGACGTCCGGGGCAGGTTGAGCAACCTGCGGCGGGGGGTCCAGCGGGGACGCAGCGAGGGTACGGACACCAGTACCACCTACAACCAGGAGCGTTAGTGTGAGCCCGATGAGCCAGGCGGCGCAGAATCTCAACTGGTTGATCACCAATTTCGTGGACAACACCCCCGGGGTGTCGCACACGGTGGTGGTCTCCGCCGACGGACTCCTGCTGGCGATGTCCGAGGGTTTCCCGCGCGACCGCGCCGACCAGCTGGCGGCCGTCGCCTCCGGTCTGACGTCGCTGACCGCGGGCGCCTCGCGGATCTTCGAGGGCGGCGCCGTGAATCAGACCGTTGTGGAGATGGAGCGGGGATTCCTCTTCATCATGTCCATTTCCGACGGATCCTCACTCGCTGTTCTGGCCCACCCGGACGCCGATATCGGTCTGGTTGGGTATGAAATGGCCCTTCTGGTGGACCGCGCGGGCAGTGTCCTGACTCCGGACCTCCGCGCCGAACTTCAGGGAAGTCTTCTTAACTAGCAGACAGACAGTGCGTTTCTCGCCACCGCGCCATAAAGTGCGGTGGCGCGGCCCCACTGGGATCGGTGACCGGCAGTCGGAGGAGGAAACGTGGCAACACCCACAGGCGGGCACCCGTACAACGGTGACCAGAGGGTTCCGGGTGAGCACGGTGACAACCGTTTCGGCTTCCCTGCCGCATCTGGCGGGCAGGGCCCCGGCCAGTACCAGCCATACCAGGAGCCGCAGCACCACCAGCAGCAGCAGGGTGCTCACGGCGCGCAGGGGTCCGAGTGGCCCCCGCAGCAGCCGGGGGCGGGGTGGCCGCAGCAACCGCAGCAGCCCCAGCGGTACGACGCACCCCAGCAGCCGCGCATTCAGCCGGTACAGCAGCGGCGGGCTCCCGAGCCCGCCAAGCCCGCCGCGCACAACCCGCTGGTCCGTCCGTACGCCATGACCGGCGGCCGGACCCGACCGCGTTACCAGCTCGCCATCGAGGCGCTGGTCAGCACCACGGCCGATCTGTCCCGGCTGCAAGGGCAGTTGCCCGAGCACCAGCGGATCTGCCGGCTCTGCATCGAGATCAAGTCGGTGGCCGAGATCTCGGCCCTGCTCTCGATCCCCCTCGGCGTTGCCCGGATCCTCGTCGCCGACCTGGCCGAGGCCGGACTCGTCGCTATCCATCAGCCCGGCGGCGACGAGGCCGCCGGCGGCCAGCCAGATGTGACACTGCTCGAAAGGGTGCTCAGTGGACTTCGCAAGCTCTAGCGGCGGAGCGGCCCGCTCCACTACCTCGGCGAAGATCGTGGTGGCAGGGGGCTTCGGCGTGGGTAAGACCACGTTTGTCGGTGCCGTTTCGGAGATCAACCCGCTGCGCACCGAAGCCGTGATGACGTCCGCCTCGGCGGGCATCGACGATCTGACCCACACCGGGGACAAGACCACCACTACGGTGGCCATGGACTTCGGACGCATCACCCTGGACCAGGACCTGATCCTGTACCTCTTCGGTACGCCCGGTCAGGACCGCTTCTGGTTCATGTGGGACGACCTGGTCCGCGGCGCCATCGGCGCCGTCGTCCTGGTCGACACCCGCCGCCTCGCCGACTGCTTCCCCGCCGTCGACTACTTCGAGAACAGCGGGCTTCCCTTCGTCATCGCCCTCAACGGCTTCGACGGACACCAGCCCTACACCCCGGACGAAGTACGCGAGGCGCTCCAGATCGGGCCGGACACCCCGATCCTGACGACGGACGCCCGGCACCGCGCGGACGCCAAGAGCGCGCTCATCACGCTGGTCGAGCACGCCCTGATGGCGCGGCTGCGCTAGGACACCGGTCGGTACGTGGAAGGGCCCCGCACTCCTCGGAGTGCGGGGCCCTTCTTCGTACGGTCACCGAGGAGGTCAGCCCTGCCAGCTGTGCGGGGCGCGGAAGCCGGGCGTGCGCTCCAGGCGCCGCCAGCCGGCGGTGTCACGGCCGCGGTGGGCGGGGGCGGCGGGCTGGGCGGCGGCGCGGGCCATCAGGACGGCGGTGATGGCCGCCAGCTCCTCGGGGTCGGCGTGACCCTTCTCGACGCGCAGGACGGACTCGGCGGACGTCAGGCTCATGGTGGGGTGTCTCCGTCTTCTCGGCAGGATGTCGTGGACCGTGCGGCGGATCGCGCCGCTGCGGAGGAGGACTACTGCGGGGGGTTGCCGTGCTTGCGGGACGGCAGGTCGGCGTGCTTGTTGCGGAGCATGGCGAGCGAGGCGATGAGCACCTCGCGGGTCTCGGCGGGGTCGATGACGTCGTCGACGAGACCGCGCTCGGCCGCGTAGTAGGGGTGCATCAGCTCGGCCTTGTACTCCTTGACCATGCGGGTGCGCATGGCTTCGGGGTCCTCGGCGTCGGCGATCTGCCGGCGGAAGATGACGTTGGCCGCGCCCTCGGCGCCCATCACCGCGATCTCGTTGGTCGGCCAGGCGTAGGTGAGGTCGGCCCCGATGGACTGGGAGTCCATGACGATGTACGCGCCTCCGTAGGCCTTCCGCAGGATCAGCGAGATCCGCGGCACGGTGGCGTTGCAGTAGGCGTAGAGCAGCTTCGCTCCGTGGCGGATGATCCCACCGTGCTCCTGGTCCACGCCCGGCAGGAAGCCGGGGACGTCCAGAAGAGTGATGATCGGGATGTTGAAAGCGTCGCACATCTGGACGAAACGTGCGGCCTTCTCGGAGGCCTCGATGTCCAGCACGCCCGCCAGCGCCTGCGGCTGGTTGGCGACGATGCCGACGACCTGGCCGTCCAGGCGGGCCATCGCGCAGATGATGTTGCGGGCCCAGCGCTCGTGGATCTCCAGGTAGTCGCCGTCGTCGACGAGCTCCTCGATCACCTTGTGCATGTCGTACGGGCGGTTGCCGTCGGCCGGGACGAGGTCCAGCAGGACGTCGCCGCGCCGGTCGGCGGGGTCGTCGCTCTCGACGGTCGGCGGGTTCTCGCGGTTGTTGGAGGGCAGCATCCCGATGAGGTAGCGGACCTCGGCGATGCAGGTCTCCTCGTCGTCGTACGCGAAGTGCGCGACGCCCGAGGTCTCGGCGTGCACGTCCGCGCCACCGAGGCCGTTCTGGGTGATCTCCTCGCCGGTGACCGCCTTCACGACGTCCGGTCCGGTGATGAACATCTGCGAGGTCTCACGGACCATGAACACGAAGTCGGTCAGCGCCGGACTGTAGGCCGCGCCGCCCGCGCACGGGCCGAGCATCACGCTGATCTGCGGGATCACACCGGACGCCCGGGTGTTGCGCTGGAAGATGCCGCCGTAGCCCGCGAGCGCCGAGACGCCCTCCTGGATACGGGCCCCGGCGCCGTCGTTCAGCGACACCAGCGGAGCACCGGCCGAGATGGCCATGTCCATGATCTTGTGGATCTTCGTGGCGTGCGCCTCGCCCAGCGCCCCGCCGAAGATCCGGAAGTCGTGCGCGTAGACGAAGACCGTGCGGCCCTCGACCGTGCCCCAGCCGGTGATGACACCGTCGGTGTACGGCTTCTTCGCCTCCAGGCCGAAACCGGTCGCCCGGTGCCGGCGCAGCTGCTCGACCTCCTTGAACGAACCCGGGTCCAGCAGCAGTTCGATCCGCTCCCGGGCGGTCAGCTTCCCCTTGGCGTGCTGCGCCTCGGTCGCCCGCTCGCTCGGTCCGCGCCGCGCCTGCTCGCGCAGGGCCAGCAGTTCGGCCACCCGGCCTCGGGCGTCGTTCGGCCGGCCCTGGGTTTCGTCCACAACGGTCATGTACTGACCCTACGAACACCGACCCAGAAATCGTGCCGTCGACTCCGTACAGTCTCCTGCCCGGTTTCGTGGTGGGAGTGAACAGAACCGCGCCGCCGTGCACGCGATCCACCAGCGAAACGCCGCTTTCGGTTGTGAAGACCCCACAAGAGGGGGGTGTGCCGTGGGCCACATGCCCCTGAGGGGGCCCACAAGGGCCCCCTCAGTATGGCGGGCCCACAAGGCCCCCTCAGTATGGCGCGGCACCTTTCCCCGCCGCCCACCGCGCCCGGGAAGCCGGGCGGACGGCGGTCAGCCTCCGCAGTGGAAGCGGGCGTCGCCCCAGTCGGCGTGGTCGTTGCCGTTGCCGTCGCCGCCGTCCTGGACGATCAGCTCGACGTACTTCGCGCCGGTGACGTCGGCGGTGAGCTTCCAGGCGGGGTCGGCCGCCCGCAGCACCGGTGACGCCACCTTCTCCGTGGAGTCGGCGGTGACCGAGAACCGCACACTGCCCCGGGTGGCCTGGACGTCGTCCACGCCCACCTCGGCGGTGAAGGAGGTGCACTTCCCGCCCAGGTAGTAGCGGATCTTCGCCGGGGCGTGCGTGCCCAGGCCCTTCGCGTAGGCGACGCCGCCGATCTTCAGGGGGCTGCCGTCACCGGCCCCGGACTCCCCGTTGGAGCGGTCGCGCTCGACCGGACCCCAGCCGTTCTGCGAGGCGGTCCAGTCGAGGTCGCCGGCCCAGCTGTCCGCGGTGGGCGGGGGCGGAAGCGTACGGACGGAGGTTCCCGCGCCGAGCGTCCTGGCCGCTCCCCCGACGGTGTACGTGGCCTTCGCGTCCAGCGCGTACGTGTCGTAGGGGGCGTCGACGGGCGGGGTGACCCGCCAGCTGCCGGTGGCCTTCGCGCCCGGGGCGACCGAGTCGAAGGCGACCGTGCCCACGGGTTCGGCCTTCCAGCCGTCGGGCACCGTCAGCGCGAGGCGCACGCCGGTGGCAGCGCTCGCCTCGTCGTTGCCGAAGGTCGCCTTCACCGTGTTCGGGGCTCCCGGCTCCAGGGTCTCGGCGTCGGCGGCCACGTCGAGGGTGCCGCACACGGCCTCCTGCCCGGCGGGGGCCGGTCCGAGGTCGGTGACGGTGAAGCCGTCGAGCACGAAGTCCGCGCCCTCGGGTGCTCCGGGCAGCTTGCGCAGCCCGGTCCAGGTGTCGCCGCAGCCCGCGGTGAGCGTCCGGCTGAACTTCCCGGTGGTGCGCTGCTGCCCGATCGGGGTGGCCCGGGTCTCGGTCGAGGAGGCCTTGCCGTCGGCGGCCCGGTCGTAGCCCTCCACCCAGCTGTAGGCCCCGGCGTGGCTGGACTGGTAGTCGAACGCGACCTCGTACCGGTGTCCGTCCTTCATCGGGACGGTCCAGGGGGCGGTGCGGTAGACGAGCCCGGTGTTCTCCTCGTGGGCCTTGAGGGACTCCTTCCCGCCGAGCACGTCGTCGACTCGCTTCCCGTTCCAGCCGGACTGGGTGTACGGGGCGTGGAGCTGCGAAATGCTGGTGCGGGGGTCGGTGGAGCCGCCCGCGTCGCCCTTGAGGAAGGGGCCCCAGCCCTGGTCGACGGCCTCGAAGTCCTCGTACGCCACCGTGCCGCTGCGGGTCGCGGGGGCGTTCTCGACGATCCGTACGTCATCGGCGCGGACCTTCGCCGTGGAGCCCGCCGCCGCCTCGACGCGGAGGGTGGTGCGACCGTTCGCGGGGGCGGTGAAGTTGACCTTGGCGCGCTGGAAGTAGGTGCCATGCCAGTCGGAAGCGGCGACGAAGTCCTCGGCCGTGGAGCGTTCGACGGCCACCGCCTTCCCGCCCGCGCTCAACACCGTACGACGGCTCGCGCCGGGCTCGACCTCGATCAGGGCGGAGGCGGTGTAGCGCTTGCCGGGCTTGAGTCCGGTGACGGTCTGGGAGAGCGCGGCCGGGCCCGGGCCGGAGAGCTCGGCGCTGTTGCGGCCCTGCTCGTCGGTGTCGCGGGCGGCGGTGCCGGTCTTCGTCCAGCCCTTCAGGTCACGGTCGTTGAAGCCGGGGTCCTTCAGCCCGGTCCCCTTCCCCCAGGCGGCCTCCGTCTCCTTCGGCGCACGGTCGGGGTAGAGGACGTAGGCCTGTCCGGCGGCGGCGGTGAGGGTGATCCTCCCGTTCGCCGGGCGTACGGTGGCGACCTTCTTCCGGCCGTTGTCGGACAGCTCGTAGACGGTGTACGGGCCCTTGCCGGGCACCTCCCAGCTGCTGGTGGCACCGGTCTCGCTGTAGTGGTAGAGCTTCTTGCCGCTGTCCCACGGCAGCAGGTAGTCGGTGCCGCTGAGCACCTTGCGGCCCTGGTCGTAGAAGGTCCGCTTCCCGTCCTCGACCGTGCCGCGCACCCCGCCGGTGAAGGTGATGTCGTTGCCGTCCCAGCGGGTGATCCGCTGCTGCTGGAGGTACTTCGCGGGCAGGTTCTTCTGCCAGATGTTGGCGGTGAAGGCGTTCCAGTCGGTCTCGCCGGTCCAGCCCTCGAAGTCCTCCAGGGCGGTCTGGCCGAGGACCGGGTGGTTGTTCCAGATGTCCTTCTCGCCGTTGCGGATGAACCGGGTGATCTGCGAGTTCAGGCCCTTGTTGGTGGCCCCGCCGTAGTTGAGGTCGTTGGCCCAGTGCGACCAGAGCGAGGCGCGCTCGAACTTGTCGGCCCACTCGGTGCCCACGGTCCAGCCCTGCTTCTGTACGGCCTGGATCGTCTTGTCGGCGATCCAGCCGTGGCTGTAGTAGACGTCGATGTAGAGGAAGTCGAGGTTCTTGTGGGTCTCGTCGCGCAGTTGCTGGAAGCGCTTCTCCAGGTCTCCGCTGTTGATGTCGCGGCGCTGGTCGATGTAGTAGCTCTGGTTGAGCCAGTTCCAGCCGGGCTTCGTCTTGTCGACGAGCTGCTCGGAGAAGGCGTTGGCCTCCGGGTAGGACTCGGTGGCGTTCACGTGGACGCCGAAGTCGGCGCCCCACTTCTCGCCGTCCTTGAGCAGGGTGTTGAGGTCCTTCAGCCCGCCGGCCCGCTTGTTGTAGTTGCCGCCGTAGTCGGGGTGGGCGGAGTCGTGGCCCTCGGAGCCGTACCCCTTGAGGACGGCGAGCTGGCCGAGGCCGTCGGTGGTCTTCGAGATCCGCTTGACGTCGTCGAGGGTGCGCAGGAAGGGGTGGGTGGCCTGGCTGGCGAAGTTGAACGGGATATGGGTGACGACCCGCTTCGCGGTGTCCTCGCTGCCCGGCGCGGTGACGCCGATGGTGCGGAAGGCCACGGCCCCGTCCTGCCAGTCGACGGCCTTGTCGCCGTTGGCGTCGGGGGTGACGACGACCTTGGCCCACGGCAGGTTCTCGCCGCTCTCGGGCTTCGGCGCGCCCTCGCCCCGGTAGGTCCACTGGCCGGACCAGACGCCGACCCGGACGCCGCCGCCCTCCTCGGCGCGCGCCTGGTGCCAGAAGCGGGCGTCGTCGCCGCCGGTGGCCCCGGCGGGCTTGTCGTACGAGGAGTTGGACTCGACCGCCGCGGCGAGCGAGCCGTTGTTGAGGATCGCGTAACTGGCCCCGACGGGCGCGGAGTCGGGTTCGGTCTCCCCGGTGATCTTCGCGAAGACGTCGGCGGTGCGGGTGGAGTCCGGGTCGAGCTTCGTGAACGCGGTGGCGGCCCCGGCCTCGGCGGAGCCGACCGAGATCAGGTCGTGCCCGGGAATGTCGATGGTCCCGACCCGGAACGCCGCGGTGTCGCGGACGGCGGTCACCCTGAACGTGGTGGCCCGCCCGGAGACGGTGAGCGAGGCGTCGATCTCGACGCCCGGGAGGTCCTCGAAGGCGAGGGTGTAGCGGGCCGCTGAGCGGGTGACCTTCGGCGAGCCCTTGAGCTTCACCGGGTGGGCGGTCCCGTTGAGGGTGACGGCGGTGACCGGCCGGGTGGAGCCGAGCAGTTGCTCACCGCTCCCCCGGTCGGTGTACGACAGGACGCGCGGGAAGTCGTCGGCGACGGCGACGGCGAGCCGGTCGGATCCGATGACGGCGGAGCCGGCCGACTCCGCCGCCCCGGCCGGGGCGGGGGACGGATCGGCGGCTGCGGCGGGGAGGGCGGTCCCGTTGAGCGCCAGGACGGCTGCTGAGGCCGCGGCGACCAGGCCGGGGCGAGGGAATCTTGGCGACATGGCCCCTGAGTAGTCGCCGTGTCCGGACATCGTCAACGAACTTCGGCTCCGGGGGCCGACTCCGTCCAACAACCCCGGTGCGTTAGTCCAAGTCAGGACGGTGCGGGGCCGAGCGGGGCCTCGTTCACCTCTTGGCCGTCGACGCCCCCGGGCGGTCACGGTTCGCACCCGCTCGGTTCCGGCAAGTACCGCTTCGGGGCGTCGAGTTGTGAAGACCCGGCACTTTTGAGAGCGCTCTCAGTCACAAGTCTTGACGCTCGTTCCGGGCCTCGCGAGAGTGGTGCGCACCGCAGGCACCCCCACGGTCCTGTACCTCCCCGCGCCACCCCCCACCACCCGCCTGCGGCCCCCCACCACCTCGGGAGTCCCCTCGTGATTTCACGCCGAATATTCCTGACCGGCGCCGCCGCCTCGGCCGCGGCGCTCACGTACCCCGCCTGGGGCACCGCTCTGAGTCCCCGCGCCTCCGCGGCCCCGGCGACCTGCGAACTGGCCCTGGAGAACAAGTCGTTGCCGGGCACGGTGCACGCGTATGTGACCGGCCACGAGCTGGGCACCGACCGCTGGGTGCTGCTCAAGCCGGACGGCGGCGTCTACCGCCCCGACTCGCCCGGCGCGCCGCAGACCCCGCTGCCCGTCGACTGCGCGATCCCGCTCAAGGGCGCGGGTGCCGGTCCGGTCGTGCTGACCCTGCCGCAGATGTACGGGGCGCGGGTCTACTTCGTCCGCGACGACAAGCTGGACTTCTACCTCAACCCGGGTCCCTCGCTCGTGGAGCCCGCCTTCGCGACGCCCACGGACCCCAACTACGGGCGCACCTGGTCGTTCTGCGAGTTCACCTTCAACACCGAGCAGCTGTACTCCAACATCAGCTACGTCGACCTGGTGACGGCCCTCCCGATCGGCATCACGCTGGAGGGCGACGCGACGCACACCGTGGCCCCGCTCCCGGACGGCGCGGTGCAGCGGATCGCGGACGACCTGACCGCCCAGGCCGCCGCCGACGGACAGCCGTGGGACAAGCTGATCACCCGGAGCGACGACGGCGGCGTCCTGCGGGTCGTCTCGCCGCAGAACATCATGGCCCCGTACTTCGACCGGCCCGCCGAGATGCCGTTCCGGGACCTGTTCACCGCGCAGATCGACGAGGTCTGGGAGAAGTACCGCTCCGAGGACCTGCGCATCGACCTCCAGGGCGGCCGGGGCACGCTGGCCGGCCGGGTCAGCGGGGACACGCTGACCTTCGAGGGCGGCCACACCTTCGTCAAGCCGCAGACGAAGGACATCTTCACCTGCAACCACGGCCCGTTCACCAACAACCCGGGCGACTCCGACGACAAGAAGGCGATCCTGGCCCGGCTGGCGGCGGGCTTCAACCGCTCGATCATGCTGAGCCACCCGAGCCAGCCGAACGGCACGTCGACGGCGGACTACTACAAGGGAGCGGTCACCAACCACTGGTCCCGGGTGGTCCACGCGAACAGCCCGATCGGTTACGCGTTCCCGTACGACGACGTCCGCCCGGACGGCGAGCCGGACGTCTCGGGCGCGGCGCACGACGGGAACCCGCGCCGCTTCACGGTGACCGTGGGCTCCTGACGCCCGCCCGGTAGGCATGTGTGCCCCCGCCCCTTGTTCCTTCCGGCGGGGGCACACGCACGTCCGGCCCCGACCGACGCCTTCGGGCCATCCGATACCTCATCAATTGACACGTTGTGTGGCGTTCTTGACTTCGCCCCGGTGCCCCGGGACGGTTCCGTATGCGAATGAACCGACTTCCCCGCCGCATGCTCGCGGCGGTCGCCGCCGGATTCCTGCTCACCGCAGCGGCTCCGGCGCACGCCGACCCCGCCCCGCCGCCGTCCCCCGCCCCGCAGGCCCCCGGCGCGCACGGCCTGCGCGCCTTCCAGCAGAGCTACGGCCTGCCCGCGACCGGCCGGGTGGACACCGCCACCGCGCGGCTGCTCAGGTCGGCCCCGGACAGCGAGCTGCGGGTGTTCTTCGCCGCCGCGGCCGACCTCGGCCCGGAGCAGCTGGCCCACGCCCGGACGGTCATCGGCGTCGGGAAGGGGGCGGAGCTCTCCGAGGAGGCCCAGGTCATCGCGCTGATGACGGCGATGCAGGAGTCGAAGTTCGTCAACTACACGTCTCCGGTCGACCATGACTCGCTCGGCGTCTTCCAGCAGCGTCCCAGCATGGGCTGGGGCACGCCGGCGCAGATCACCCATGTGCCGACCGCGGCGAAGTCCTTCTACGGGCTGCCCTCGCCCAGCGCCAATCCGGGGCTGCTCCAGATCGACGGCTGGGAGTCGATGGAGCCCGGCGACGTGTGCCAGGCGGTCCAGCGGTCCGCGCATCCGGACCGGTACGCGCAGTGGGAGGACTTCGCCCGGGACCTGCTGGAGCAGGAGGGCCCGGACGCCGACCCGATCCCGTAGGGCGGTGAGGGCCGCCCCCGGTGCGGGGCGGCCCCTTCGGCCATCGCTGGTGTCAGCAGCCGCCGCAGTTGTAGTAAGTAACGTCCCAGTGATTGCCCTCGTCCGCGTAGATGTTGCCGGAGCCGGACTGGTACTGGCGCGCGCCGTCGCCCCGCGTGCCGATGTAGGTGAAGGTGCCGGTGACGTAGTTGTTCAGGCAGGTGCTCTTGGCGAAGTCGAGCTTGTAGCCGTTCCAGTGGGAGTACGTGCCGCCGGCGTGCCCGGTCTCCGTGCCGCCGGTGATGTTGAGCGCGCAGCCGGTGGCGCTCTTGAGGGTCTGCGCGCCCTGGGCGCTCGCCAGGTTGAGCTGGTCGAACGACGTGCAGGTGGGGACGGACCGGTTGGAGCAGCCGCCGGAGGACGACCAGGTGACCCCGGACGAGCTGAACCGGGAGGTCGCCTGCGCGTGGGTCAGCTTGGTCACGGCGTGCGCCTCGGTGGCACCGCTGCCGAGAGCGCCGATACCGGGCACGAAGAGGGCGCCGAGGACGAGGGCCAGGGCGGTGAGGGCGGAGCGGAGTCGTGGACGGGTCACCATGGGGGGGGATTCCTCCTGCTCATGACAAATCAGGGGACGTACGGGCGCGGGGCCGCGCACGCCGGGCAGGGAGATAGTGCCCGAGTTCTACGCGCGTCCGCCAGAGGGCGGGACGACTCGGCGGGACGCCTCAGGGGGACAGGCCCCCTGGGAGGGCGGAGTCCTGGGATGGCGGGACGCCCGGGTGGGGCGGGACCCGCATCGCCTCGACGTGGGCCCGGCAGTCCACCGGGTCGAGCTTCGTTGGCCGTCCACCCGCCATTGATGGAATGAGAGGCCTCAGGGGTGCCCGGAGTGAGGCCGTACGCGGCTTCGGCGGGGCTGCGGCCGTGTTCCGGGCGTGGTCCGGGGCCCGCCGACCGACTGCTTCCCGCACGCTCCCACCCACCCGCTCACAACTTCGCCGAAACACCCCTGACCTGGCGTTTTCATGGATCCTGCATAGGCTGCGGCTATCTACCGAACACCATGGGAGGGGTCTTCGTGAGTGGGAAGAGGATAGGGTACGGCGGGGTCGGGATCGAGGCGCTGGAGGGGCGGGAAGCCGTTCGGAAGCGGCCCGGTATGTGGGTTGGCTCGACGGGCGAACGCGGACTGCACGAGTTGGTGTTCCAGGTCGTGGGGTGGACCGTGAACCGTGTTCTGACCGGCCGCGAAGGCGGCTCCGTCGATGTCACGCTGACCCACGACGGCGGAGTGCGGGTCGCCGACCGCGGACCTGAGGTTCCCTTCGCGGCCGACGGGGACACCGGCGGCGGCGGTCTCGAAGCGCTGCTGACCGGCCTGCCCGCCGCTGAACGCGGTGGTCGGCACATCGCGCACGTGAGCCCGGGGTGCCTTACGGGGCTCTTCGTGCCCAACGCCCTGTCGAGCAGACTGACGGCCGAGGTGCGGCACGGGGGGACGCGCCGGGTGCAGGAGTACGCGCGCGGTGTCGCGGCCGCCCGGCCCGCCGCCACGGGGCCGACGGCCGGAAGCGGGACGGTCATCGCCTTCTGGCCCGACGCGGAGCTCTTCCAAACGACGCGGTGCTCGTTCGCCGTGCTGGCTGAGCGTTTCCGGCAGGTGGCCTTCCTCAACCGGGGCCTGGAAATCTCGTTGACCGACGAGCGCCCGGCGGGCGGGGCCCGGGCGGTGAGCTTCCGGTTTCCGGACGGCGTGCGGGACTTCGTGGCCGCCCTCGACGCGGAGACCGGGGCCTTCTTCCCCCCGGACGTCATCGGTTTCGAGCACGAGGATCCGCGGATGGCGGGGACGATGGAGGTGGCCCTGCTGTGGAGCGGCTCCGACCAGGAGCGCGTACGCGGCTTCACCAACAGCCGGGCCACTCGTGAGGGCGGCACGCACGTGGACGGCTTCCGAGACGGAGTGGCGGCGGCGGTCACCGCGTACGCGCGTGAGAGAGGGCTGCCGGCAGGGGACAACGCTCCCCGGGCCGACCGGATCGGCGATGGCCTCACGGCAGTCGTGTCGGTGAAACTCGACCACCCCGAATACCTCGGCGCCACGCGCGAACTGCTGGGCAACACCGAGGTACGCGGCTGTGTCGGGGAGGCTGTCCGCGAACACCTCGGCAGCTGGTTCGAGGAGCAGCCGCAGCGCGCCGCGCAGATCGTCGACCGGATCCTCCGGACCGATCGCCGGGACTGAACAGCTGGCAGAGCCATGCGCGGGGGCGCGGACGGGTTCGTGTGCCTGGGTCCGCCGAGCGCCGCAGGCGACCTGTCCGGCCGGTGGCGGCCTCAGCCCGTGCACGCGGTCGACGTGGGCCGTGACAGCGGGCCGCGCTCGCCGGGCCGGACAGCAGGTTGCTCCATCACCCCAGCCGGCCCGGACACGCAGATGCCCGAACGCCAGATGTTGAACTTTGAACTAGATGGGGTTACAGTCGAACTTGTTGAAGGTTGAACAACACCTTCGGCGCCGCTCGATCCGTCCCCCGCAGCGCATCCCCGAGGAGGAGCCATGGCTCTGTTCACCCGCAAGTCGACCGCCGCCCCCACCGTCACCGAGGCCCCCTCGGTGGACCCGGCGCTGGCAGCCCTGACCGGCACGTACACCCTTGACCCCGCGCACAGCAGCATCGGTTTCACCGTGCGCCACGCGATGGTCACGAACGTGCGCGGCTCCTTCGGTGAGCACGAGGGCACCCTGGTGGTGGACGGCACGGACCCGGCGAACTCCTCCGCCTCCATCGACGTGAAGATCGCCAGCGTCGACACCGGCATCGCCGACCGCGACGGCCACCTGGTCAGCGGCGACTTCTTCGACGCCGAGAAGTTCCCCCTGATGACGTTCCGCTCGACGAAGGCCGAGCAGCTGGGCGGCGAGGCGTACCGGATCACCGGCGACCTGACCATCAAGGACGTCACGCGTCCGCTCGCCATCGACCTGGAGTTCAACGGCTCCGCCACCGACGTCTACGGCAACGAGCGCGTCGGCTTCGAGGGCAGCGCGGACATCCTGCGCTCCGACTGGGGCCTGACCTGGAACGCGGCGCTGGAGACCGGTGGCGTGATGGTCAGCGACAAGGTGAAGCTGACCTTCGACATCTCCGCGATCAAGGCCGCGGCCCCGACGGCCTGACGCCTCCGGACGCCGAGCGCGTCCGCCCGTCACACAGCAGCGCCCCGCACCCGGTTCTCCCGGGGACGGGGCGCGCGGTGCGTTCAGAGCTACTTCGCGACCTTCTCCGCGAAGAGCGGGACGACCTTCTCCAGGGCGTACGAGACGGACAGGACCGAGTCCGTGGCGAAGGCCTGGGAGATGTCCTTGTCGTCGAAGACGAGGGCGTTGCCCGTCTTGACCGACGGGACCGCCTTGTACAGCGGGTCGCCGCTGATGTCGGTGGCCGGGATGCCGATCGGCGCCATGACCGTGAGGTCGGCGTCGAGCATGTCCAGGTTCTCCTTGGAGACCGGGACGGAGAAGCTCTCGCCGGCCTTGGCCTCGGCCTCGGGGTTGTTCTCGAAGCCGAGCCGCTCGACGAAGTCGACGCGCCCGGTGCCACCGACGTAGACGCCGAAGCCCTCCGAGGTGCGCGAGCCGAGGGTGATCGTCCGGCCCTTGAACTCGGGGTGGGCCTTCGCGGCGGCCTCGAACTTCTTCTCGGTCTCCGCGATCAGCTTCTCGCCCTTCTCCGGCACGCCCATCGCCGCGGCGATCATCGTGGTCTGCTGTTCCCACGAGAGCTTGTACTGGTCGCCGCCCTTGGGCACGCCCACGGTCGGGGCGATCTTCTTCAGGGTGTCGTAGCGGGTCTGGTCGCCGCTGGACTTGGTGTCCAGGATCAGGTCCGGCTGGAGGGAGGCGATCTTCTCGAACTCCGGCTCCATCGTGCCGATCAGCTCCGGCTTCTTGTCGTACATGCCCTTGGCCCACGGGCCGACGCCCTCGCCGCCGAACGGCAGCCAGTCACTGGCCCCGACCGGCTGGCCGCCGAGCGCGAGCACGGTCTCGGCGTCGCCCCAGCCGAGAGCGACGATGCGCTCGGGCTGCTTGTCGACGGTAACCTCGCCGAACTTCGTGGCCACCTTCGCGGGGAAGGCGCCTGCGGAAGCCCCTTCGGAGGCGGAGGAGGCGGAGGAGGCGGAGCTGTCGGAGTCACCGGACGAACCGCAGGCGGAGAGGCCGACGAGCAGGGCGGCGACAGCGCCGGCCGCGAGGAGAGGGGTGCGGCGGGGGCGCCGGGCGCGGGGAGCGGAAGCGTTCATGCCCTTTAGGTTAGCCTCACCTAATGACAACGGTGCCATCGGGTGGACCCACCGGGTTCCGTACCTGGCCCACACGGTTCCGTGCGTGGCTCAGGCAGCCGGGTCCTTCACGTGGTGGCGGCCCAGTGGCACGACCATCGGGGTGGCCGACGCCGGGTCCTCGATCACCGAGCAGCGCATGCCGAAGACCTCGCCGACCAGCTCCTCCGTCACGATGTCGACCGGTCGGCCCTCCGCGACGATCCGCCCCGACTTCATGGCGATCATGTGGTCCGCGTACCGGCAGGCCAGGTTCAGGTCGTGCAGCACGGCCACCATGGTGACGCCCTGCTCGCGGTTGAGGTCGGTGAGCAGGTCCAGGACGTCCAGCTGGTGGCTGGCGTCCAGGAAGGTCGTCGGCTCGTCGAGCAGCAGGATGTCGGTGCGCTGGGCCAGCGCCATCGCGATCCACACCCGCTGGCGCTGGCCGCCGGACAGCTCGTCCACGGAACGGTCGGCGAGTTCGAGGACGTCGGTCGACAGCAGGGCCCGCGCGACCGCCTCGTCGTCCTCGGCGCTCCAGCGGCGGAACCAGCCCTGGTGCGGGTAACGGCCGCGTCCGACCAGGTCGGAGACGGTGATGCCCTCCGGGGCCGTGGGGCTCTGCGGCAGGATCCCGAGTACGGCGGCGACCTCCTTGGTCGGCATGTCCTGGATGGACCGGCCGTTCAGGAGCACCGCCCCGGCGGACGGGGCCAGCAGCCGGGCCATCGCCCGCAACAGTGTCGACTTCCCACAGGCGTTGGGGCCGACGATGACGGTGATCCGGCCGGGCGGCACCGCCACGCTCAGGCCCGGGACGATCTCGCGTTCGCCGTAACCGAGCCGGACGTCCCGGGCTTCCAGAGTGTGATCGGCCACGAGGGGGCCACGCCTTTCGTCGTCCTTCTGAACTGTCTGTTCCGTCCCTGTCCGCTTCGCCATGTCAGCCCCCGCCGCCCACGCGGTTCGCGCGGGCGAGGAGCAGGAGCAGATACGGGGCGCCGATGATGCTCGTGACCACGCCCACCGGCAGCTGCACGGAGGGCAGCGCGTGCTGCGCCGCGAAGTCGGCGACCAGGACCAGCAGCGCCCCGGTCAGGGCCGCCTGCGGCAGGGCCGCGCCCCGGCCCGGGACCAGGCGGCGGGCGATCGGGGCGGCGACGAACGCCACGAACCCGACGGGTCCGGCGGCGGCGGTCGCGACCCCGGCGAGCGCGGTCGCGCAGCCCAGCAGCGCGAGCCGGCCGCCCTCGACCTTCGCGCCGAGCCCGGCGGCGGCGTCGTCCCCGAGCTGGAGGGGGCGCAGCGCGTGGGCGGCGAGGACGGTGAGCGGAACGAGGACGCCGAGAGCGGTGAGCAGCGGCCACACCTGGCCCCAGGAACGGCCGTTGAGGCTGCCCGCGAGCCAGCGGAACGCCTCCTGAGCGTCGGTGACGTCGGAGCGGGCCATCACGTACCAGACGATGCTGGACAGGCCCATGCCGACGCCGATCCCGACGAGGACCAGGCGTTGGCCGGCGATGCCCTGCCGCCAGGCGAGCAGGTAGATGGCCGCCCCGGCGACCAGGGAACCGGTGAGGGCGCTCGCGGAGAGGGCGAGCCCGCTGACCTGGAAGAGCAGGGCGGCGGTGACGGCGACCGCGCTGGCCCCGGCGCTGATGCCGATGAGGTCGGGGCTGGCGAGCGGGTTGCGCAGGACGGTCTGGAAGACGGCTCCGGAGAGGCCGAATCCCGCGCCGACGAGGATCGCGAGGAGGGCGCGGGGCAGCCGCAGTTCCAGGACGACGAACTGTGATCCGCCGTCGCCGCCGCCGAACAGGGTGGCGACGACCTTCCCGATCGGCATCACCATGTCGCCGAAGCTGAGCGAGACGCCGAACATGACGATCACGGCGGCCAGCAGGGCGCCGCCGACGAGGACGGAGCGCCTCAGGCTCCGGCCGCGTACGGCGGACACCTGGCGTACGGCGTCGGCGAGCCGCTCCTTGTCCGCGCGGGCGGCGTCCTCGACGACGGCGGGTGTGCGGCTCACAGTTCCACCAGCTTCCTGCGCCGGACCAGCCAGATGAACGGGACGCAGCCGATGGCGGCCGTGATCACGCCGACCTGGACCTCTCCGGGGCGGGCGATGACCCGGCCGACGATGTCGGCGACGAGGAGCATGACCGGGGCGAGCACCATGCTGTACGGGAGCACCCAGCGGTAGTCGGGTCCGGTGATGAGCCGGGCGGCGTGCGGTACGGCGAGCCCGACGAAGCCGATGGGCCCGGCGACGACGGTGGCCGCGCCGCAGAGGATCACCACGGCGAGGGCGGACACCATCCGGATGGTCCCGACCCGCTGGCCGAGGCCGCGGGCCAGGTCGTCGCCGAGGGAGAGGGCGTTGAGCTGCGGCCCGAGGGCCAGCGCGAGGACGACACCGGCCGCGATGAACGGCGAGACCTGCCACAGCACCTCGGAGGACCGGGCGGTCAGCGCGCCGAGCTGCCAGAACCGGAACTGGTCGTAGCTGCCCCGGTCCTGGAGGAGGATCGCGCTGGTCACCGAGGTGAGCACGGCGCTGGTCGCGGCCCCGGCGAGCGCCAGTTTCACCGGGGTGGCGCCTTCCCGCCCGAGCGAGCCGACCCCGTACACGAGGAGGGCGGCGAGCAGCGCGCCGAGAAAGCCGAACCAGATGAACTGGGTGGCGACCGTGAACCCGAGCAGGGTGATCGAGCACACCACGGCCACGGACGCGCCCGCGTTGATGCCGAGGAGCTGAGGGTCGGCGAGGGGGTTACGGGCGACGCCCTGCATCACCGTGCCCGCGAGGCCGAGCGCCGCACCGGCGAGCAGCCCGGCGACGGTGCGCGGGATGCGGACCTCCTGGACGATGAGCTGGCCCTTGACCGAGGTGTCCGGGTCGAGGACCCCGTCGACGACGTCCCGGAAGGGCACGTCGCCGGACCCGATGGCGAGGCTGGCGATCACGGCGAGGAAGAGCACGGCGAGGGCGGCCAGGAGCCCGAGGGCGAGCACGGGGCGGCTGCGCTTGCGCCGCGTCTCCTTGCCGCCGCCCGGCGGCTTCTCCTTCGTCAGGAGGGCCGGGCCGCTCACGACCGGGCCACCGGGGCGGCCGGAATGCGGTGGTGCACTGTTCGTTCCTCAACCCTTGCTCGTCGGCACCGGGGCTCCCCGGGGCACGGGTGACACCCTCGTCGACCGGTCCACCCCGGACGGGGAACACAAGGGGGCCCAAAGTAAGGTCACCCTAACAGCGCCTGTTCGACCATGCGCTGCCGCACCCCACGAGCTCCGGAGCACTTCCTTGTCGTACGCCACCGCCCCCTCCGCCCCTGTCACCGGTCCGCTGGCCGGGGCCGTACCCCTGGGCTCGGCGGACGAACTGCGCGAGCTCCTGGGGACCCCGCACCCGATCGTCATCGACAAGGTCCACGACCGGCTCACCGAGGACGACCTGGACCTGCTGGCCCGCTCGCCGCTGTGCACCATGGCCACGTCGGACGCGGCCGGCAACTGCGACGCCACCCCGCGCGGCGGCGCCCCCGGCTTCACCCATGTCCTGGACCCGGGCACCATCGCCCTCCCCGACCGCCCGGGCAACCGCCGCGCGGACAGCTTCCACAACATCCTGGCCAACCCGCGCGTGGGCCTGCTCTACCTGATACCCGGCGCGATGGACGTCCTGCGCGTCAACGGCCGGGCCCACATCGTCACGGACGCCCCGTTCTTCGACGCGATGACGGTGCAGGGCCAGCGCCCGAAGCTGGCCCTGGTCGTCGAGATCGACGAGATCTTCCGCCACTGCCCGGCGTCACTGAAGCGGTCGGGAGTGTGGGCGCCTCAGACGTGGGCAGGGGCGGAGACCGGCTGAACGGGAGGTGGGCGGCATGCCCTTCGCCGATGGCGCCGGGCATGCCATGGCCACCCACCTCGGATCATCGCTCCGGCTGTCTCGCAGAACCGAAAGTTCGGGCTTTTCTTATAGCTACCCCGAAATCGGTCATCGAGCCCCGGAGTCTCCGGACAACGCGAGATGATCAGTAATTCGAACCTCGCCGGGGACAACACAGATCTGCTTTCCCTCTTCGGGCACGTAACGCCAACTCGACTCGTCGGCGAGCACGCCGACCGCTCGACCCCGGGGGAGATCTCGGCCTGTTTCCGCGGCGGTCCACCCCTCACCCACCACCAGCTTCACGTACCCGAGATTCACCCAGCGGATCAGCAGATCCGAATAGAGCGGAATGAGGGCTTCCCAGGCAGCCTCGTCTTCACTTCCGCTGCGATCGGCGAGGATGGACCACAACGCGGAACCCTCCAGAACATTCACGTAGAGGAAGTACTCATCTTCATTCATTTTGCGCACGATACCCCTCCAGCTAGTCATCGAGAGCCGGATTACCTGCGAGGGGAATTCTTTCCACTTTCTTCCCGATCTGAAACTTGATATACGGCGCCTTGTGCGTCACGTCGTTCATGGCTTCGTCACCCGCCTCGACTATCGCCATGCCTCCAGGTATGCGGACCCTGAACCCACCACCGGTGGAATGCGGCGCCGGCGCCCTTTCCAGCCCTTCGAGGGCCTTCTCGACATCACCGGCAGTGGCGCCCCTGAAGGTCTGCGGGTCTGACAAGTCAGGCTTCAGAGCCTTGCGTGTGGTGTCTGTTGCCTCGACAGCATCGTCAACCTTCTTGAGCTGCTTCGGGAACTTGGCAAGGTCACCGAAAAGAGGGACAAATCCAAGAATCCCCAATCCAGCACCGACCGCGTCCTCCTCGTCCAGGGAACGCTTGACGTCATATGCATCGCATCCGGCCCCAGCAACCGGCACCCATCCGCACATGATAAGGAGGATCTCTTCGACGACCTCCTGACTGGCCTCTCCGGACAGCCCGGGCGCAGCGGGATAACCTCCCTGATAGTTCCCGTAATATTCTTTCGAATATGCCGGGCCAGTCACGGACGCGATCCCCGATCCACAGTTCCCGGTTCCCATGGCGTAGTAGCAGGTTCCTCCACCGCCACCACCGCCGCCACCGCCACCGCCTCCATCACCGTTGGTGCCCCCGGTGCCGCCGGTCGGAGCCGTCCCGTTCCAGCCCGGCCCGCCGTCGCCGGGCGGCGAACTGGTGTTGATCGGGAACGACGGGTCCGGCTTGCCGCTGTTGTCCCCGGGCTGGCACCTGCCGTTGCCCGGGTCCAGGCAGGTGCCGGTCGGGTCGGAGTTCGTGGCGGGTGCCTGGCCGGCGTAGCTGTAGCCGTTGAGTGTCTGGTGCTTGTCGATTTCGAGCAACGGGTCGACGCTGATGAACTGGCCGATCCCCGGGTCGTACTCTCGGGCGCCGATATGGGTCAGGCCCGTCGCGGAGTCGGCCGGCTTGCCGAGGAATGCCTTGTCGTCCGGCCAGGCGGTCGGCTTGGGCCCGCGCGGGGCGCCGAACGGCGTGCTGTAGCGCTTGGTGACGGCCTGAGTGGTGGCATCGGTGGCGATGCTGCTGGTGCCGTGGTGGTCGGCGGCCAGGAAGCTGAGCTTGGTGCCGGCCGTGCCCGACGTGGCCGTACGGACGGCGAGCGTCTGACCCGCGGCGCTGTAGTAGCGCGTGCCCGTGACCGTCTTCGCGGTGCCCTTGACGGTGAGGCGCACCTCCGTCGAGCCGAGGTAAAGGACCGTGTCCCCGTCGCCGGTAGCGCGGCGGATCAGCAGTTCCCCGTCCGCGTCGTACAGGTAGCTGGTGCCCAGAGCCGGCTTGGTCCCGGCCGCCGGTTCGGTGGTGGAGGCCAGTTCGCCTTCGGAGTTCCAGGCCAGGGTCTGGGTCGCCTGGGTGCCGGGGCGAGTGGTCGTGTTGCCCGCCAGGTCATATCCGTACGTTGCGGCCTTCGCCCCGGTGGTCTTCACCAGGGGGTGGGGCTGACCGGTCGGCGTCTTGTACTCGTAGCCGGTGGTCGCGTCACCGGTCGCGGTGTGGCTGGTCTCACTGCTGCGCTGGCCCGCGCTGTTGTAGCTGTAGCTCGTCCAGTACGGCGCCGCGCTGTCGAGGTTGGCCGTCGTGCGGCCGGAGGTGGAGCAGTCGGCGGACTTCGGGGTCCAGGCCTCGGTCAGGCGCCGGTGCGCGTCGTAGGTGAAGCACTGGTTGTCGGCCTTGCCGGTGCCGCCCAGCGTGGTGGGGTCGAGGATCGACAGGACGTTCCCGGCGTCGTCCCGGGCGAAGTTGAGGTCCTGCAACATGTACGGGTGCGTCTGGTCCGTCACATGGCTGCGCGTGAGGCGGCCGGTGCCCGGTTCGTACTTGTTGGTGATGTAGGTGTTCTTCGCACCCGCTCCCAGCGAGAGCTGTTCCACCTGGCCGATGGCGGAGTAGGTCACACCGAGGAGATAGGGGCTCGTGCCCGAGAGCTTCGTGACCAGACCGGTGGGGTTGTACGTGGCCGAGACGATCTCGGCAGCGAGACCTCCGGCGCCGGGCTCCTTGGTGTTGGCAACGCTCCCGTCCGGGAAGTAGGCCGTACCGAAGGTCAGGGTGGACGTGACGGCCCCGGAGGTGACCATCGGCTCGTCGGCCGGCAGCACGACGTTGCTACTGGTGGGACGGCCGAGGGTGTCGTATGCCGCGACCTGCTTCTTGTACTTCTTGCCGGTGGCTCCGCCCACGTAGCGGGTGGACGCGTCGGGCAGCCCCTTGAGGAGCGTGTCGTAGGTCCAGTCGGCGAGTTTGTTGGCCTCCGACTGCGCGGTCTGCCACAGGCCGGTCTTGCGGCCCAGCTCGTCGTACGCGTAGAGCAGTTTCGCGTTGCGCGCGTCCGTGGTGACGCCGACCTGGTCCAGGTCGGTGTACTCGGTGCGGGTGCGGCCCTTGTCCGGGTCGGTCGTGTCGGTCTCGCGGCCGAACAGATCGTAGGAGTAGGTCCACTTCGCGTCGTCGACGCCGGTGATCACCGACGGCTTGCCGTCACGGGTGTAGTCGTACTTCACCCGGGTGTACGGGGTGCCGGCAGCGGCTCCGTACGCCGTGTCCGTCGGAGTGGTGCCTCCGTAGGTGCGAGTCTCCGCGGTCCGGCCCAGCGCGTCGGTGATGGTGCGAGTGGCGTTGCCGCCCTTGGTCGCGGTAGTGGCGGTCGAGTCTCCGGTGTAGCTGGTGGTGGTCGACCAGCGGTCCTCCCCGAACACGGTGAACGTGGTCGTCGTGGGCCGGGCCGCCGCGTCGAACGCCGTCCGGGTCAGCGCCGGGGTGTGGGCGTAGGAGGCACGGGCGTAGGTGCCGTTCGGAGTCTGCAGATTGTCGTAGATGTCCGCGTACGTCTCGTAGGCGAGTCCGCGCGAGTCGTAGCGGATGTCGGTGAGGATCCGGCCGCCGAGGGGTGAGTCGGTCTGGCTCTGAAGCGGACGCAGTAGGGCATCGGCGATGGCGTAGCTGGTCCGGTAGGTCTGGCCGTCGCCCTTGAGGGTGCTGACGGAGCTCCAGGGCTGGCTGCCGCGCGCGAAGTTGTAGCCGTACTTCGCCGTCGGTGTGTCGATGCCCTGGGTCCGGTTGGGCGCCCAGGTGGCGGTGACGCGGCCCAGGGCGTCATAGGTGCTCTCGGTCTCCTTGTTGTTCGCATCGACCGTGCTGGTGACCGAACCGCGAGCCGGGTCCAGGTAGGTGTACGACTTGTGGACCTGGCCGTTGGAAGAGGTCAGTTTGGGGGCCGAGACAATGGTGGCGGTAAGCGGGCCGGCAGCCGCCGGGTAGTACGCGGTGGAGGTGACGTGTTCCTTGGCGTCGGTGACGGTGAGAGGGCGGCCGAGGGTGTCGTACGTGGTCTTGGCGAGGGTCTGCCAGCCGCCGTTCATCGCCGGGTGACGGTCGCTGGTCCCGACGGCTGCCGGGTAGGCCTTGGCCCGGCCGGCCCAGGTGGCGAGCCCGCGGGTCGGGGTCTGGGTAGCGGTCCAGCCGGCGGCGTTGTCGTAGACGGCCGCGGTGTCGGAGAGCACGTCCCCCCGGGTCGTGGAGTTCGTCGGCAGACTCAGCTTGTCATCGGTCACGGTCGCCCCGGCGGAGTCCCAGCAGGCGGCCCCGACGACCCGGGTACGGGAGACGATGCTCGTCAGCCCCTCGGCCGGGTTGCGCGCGTACCAGGTGCGGCTACAGGTCTCGTCACCGGACTTCGCCAGGTCACCGCTCGACTCGCTCCGGGTAACCATGCCGTAGGTGGGGTCGTACGTGTGTGTCGTCTGGCTGCGTCGCCAGGTGTTGCTGACGGGCAGGTAGGTGTTCTGGTACGCCCGGGCGGTGCGCACGTAGTTCGCCTTGGTGCTGGCATACGAGCGTTGCTGGCTGGCGGTCTCCTTGTACCAGATGTTGTTGAAGGAGACGGAGACCGGTTGCGCCGCGTTGTACGTGATTTCCTGGCGCAGGAAGCCCGCGTAGACGTCGAGGTCGGTGGCGTCGGAGGCGTTCAGGCCCGCGATGTCGATCCCCAGTACTTGGACGCTGCGGCTAGTGCCGTCGAGGCGCTTGTCACCGTGCATTCCCTGCATGTACAGGCGGACCGTCCTGGACTGCGGATGGTCGGCGTCGCCCGTGTACGTGGTGACCTTCTGGTAGCCGCGCCAGCTGGACCAGGTCCGCTCGTCCTCAGGGGTGAAGGGGTCGTTGTTGTAGTGCCAGCCGGGGTTCTCGTAGGTGTACGAGTTCTCCACCGCGGGGTTCTGGCCCGCGGGGTCGGAGGTGGTGACGGCGGTGACGTTGTACTTGTGGAACCAATCCAGTTCCGGGTCTCCGCCGTTGACCGGCCAGTACACCGGGTAGCAGGAGAGGCTGTTGTCGTCCTCCGCCTTGGGCATCTTGCTGCCCCGGACGCACTGCGGGTCCGAGAGCGTGACCGTGGTGATGGCGCCGGTCTCGCTGGTGACGGTGTTGATGCGCGGGCGGGTCAGAGGGAGGATGTTGTCCGTGGCGTCGACCCGGTTGGGCCGCATGTGGTAGCCGAATTCCACCGGCGGAACGGCGACAGTTCCGCCATTTTTGCCGGTCCGCTGGAGCGACTTGAGGACCAGGGTCTTGTCCGAGGGGTTGCCGATGTCCGCGCCGTCCAGGAACTGGTAGGCGAGGGTGTAGCTGTCGACCGGCTTGTAAGCGTCGGGCTCGGCGGCCGTGGACCAGACGCTCGTGTTGATGCCGGTGAGCATCTTGCGCGTGAAGAAGGACGGGCCGGTGGCCAGGCAGTCGGTCTCGCCGGCCGTGCAGATGGCGTCGAAGGGGACGTCCGGCCATCTCTTCGCGGTGTCCTCGGTCAACGAGGAGCAGTCGTCGGCGGTGCAGCGCTCGCTGTAGTCGAAGTCCACCTTCCCGGACGCGTTGCCGGTGAACAGGGCGTCCGAGCGCAGGCCGTACTTGATCTCCTGGGTGTAGCCGCCTCGGGTGTACTCGGCGAGCTTGGTCTTGTCGCCGTTCTTGGCGTAGTGGTTCGTGTCCGCCTTGTACCAGTAGGTGGCGGCGTTGCCATGGACGTCGGTGACGAGGTCGATGTTCCAGCGCCACGCCTGGGTCTTGGCGCGGCCGGAGAAGCCGGTGCCGGAGGAGTATCCGGGTTCTCCGGAGTCGTCGCCGAAGACGGGCACGGTCCAGACGGAGTTGGTCCGCTCGGTTCCCGCACCGGGCAGCTTGTTCAGGCCGAAGGTGTAGACCGTGCCGTCACCGGTGATGACCTTCCAGTACTCGCCCTTGCCGTCGCCCTTGCCGCCCACGATGTCGTCGCCGTCGTCACCGTTGGTGGCGCCGGTCTCGTGGGTGACCTGGGAGGCGTCGTCGTTCTTGAGCCGCCAGACGCCCGTGCCGTCGTCCTTGACGAGCTCGGTGGACTTGCCGTTCAGGACGAGGGAGGCGTTCTCGTACTTCCAGCACTGGTCGAGCTTGTCGTTCTGCCCGTCGTCCTCGCACGAGCCGTACTTGCGCTCGATGTAGGAGGAGGTGAGGTCGAATCCCTCGCCCAGCATGGAACCCTGGTTGTTGGTGTTCGAGGTCCGGCCGTCGATGCTGCCCGAGTCGTAGGAGATGCCGAGAGATGGCGACGGGCCCGCGGCTGCGGGCGGCACACTGAGAGGGTAGGACCAGGTGAACGATCCCGACGAGCCGCCGGCCTCCCAGCTGGAGGACGCTGCCAGCGGCGTCGCCTGGTAGTCGCCCGCGCCGGACGCCGGAGTGGCGGATGCCGTCACGGCGAAGACGGCCGCCGAGGACGCGCCGCTCCTGGTCGCGGCAGTACGAGGTACGGCCACCTGTGCGGAAACCGTCTGCGCGACGGCGTCGTTCCGGGACGGCACGACGGTCTGCGCTCGGCACTCCCGCTTCCGCGGGCTGGTCAGCGCGCATGCGGGGAGGGACACCAGGCCGAGGCGGGGCCCCCAGTTTCCGCCCACCGCGTCGGCGAAGGAGGAGTAGTCGACCATCAGCCCCGCATCGCCCGGGGAGTCCGCCGCGAC
Organism: Streptomyces sp. NPDC091287; assembly: GCF_044768525.1. Classification (NCBI taxonomy): domain Bacteria; kingdom Bacillati; phylum Actinomycetota; class Actinomycetes; order Kitasatosporales; family Streptomycetaceae; genus Streptomyces; species Streptomyces sp. NPDC091287. The sequence continues at coordinate 36,754 of NZ_JBIVUV010000015.1, read as the reverse complement.
GGTGAACATCACGCCGGTGACACCCGCGCTTCGAGCGGCCTTCTGGTCGAGAACGCTCACCCTGGCCGTGCCGTCGGCAATCGGCGTCGGCTTCGCCGCGCGGGAGAAGGTCGCGGGGCGAGGCGCGGTCAGGGAGACGGGCCCGGCCCCCGATGTGCCGGGCTTGCCGGATATCTCCTGGTCACTCCGCGAGGGCTTGGGCCAGCGTGCCGCGTGCTCGCCACGGGCCTGTGCCGCCTGCCGAGCGTTGAGGGCCTTGTTCTTCGCCGCGCGCTCGCGCGCCTTGCTCGTCCCGACGGCCGGAACGGTCTGGACCTTGCTGACCCGGGGCTCCGGGACATCGGGACGCCCCAACGGGTCCGCTGCCATGGCGATCGGGGTGAGTCCGGCCGGTACGGAGAGGGCGAGCGCCAACGCCCCGACGAGGGGTACGCGGAGCTTCCCAGCGCCACCGGAGGCGGAGCTGCGTACTGAGATACGTCTCAGAAGGGCGGGAAGGGATCGGGACACGGACACGTCATCTCTCCGGGAGCGGCCGAACCGCTCGAAGGCGGGACAGCGGTGTGGAGTGCGGGGGGACAGGGGGCGGCCCGCGTGTACGGAGCCGACCGCCCCCGAGGAAGCAGGTACGGAAGCGGTTCAGGTTCCGACGACGTCGGAGACCTGCTTGCTGTCGCTCAGCGCGCCTGCCCAGAGGCGGATGTCACTGAGTCGGCCGGGGAGGTAATTGGCCCAGGACCCGAGATAGCCCTTACCGACCGCGAGTTCGCCGGTTCCGACCTGTGCGGTGTAGGCGATGCCGTCGCTGGCCTGCTGGTCGGACGTGAGATATAGCTGGATCGTCCGGTGCCGGGCGTTGTAGACACCGGTGAGACGGGTCTCCGTGTCCATCAGTGCTTCTTCCATGCTCTCGACGGAAGCCCCGGTGCCATCTGCGGTCAGGCGCCCGAAGTGCCAGCGGCCGACCGGAACGGGTGTCGTTCTGGGATTTCCGTTCTCGTCGACGATCCGGTCGCCGTTCTCGTCGAGTTCGGGTTCCTGTCGCGTACCGGTCTTTTCGAACCAAAGGCTCCATGATGATCCCGTGGCTGTGCGTTGACCGAGAATCTGAGCCTTGTAACCGTCCGGCTTGGAAAGGATCTTCGCTGCGTCAACGACCGCCTGCGTAGTAACTGTGAAGGAGCCCGAGTCGTCTACGACGGGCCCAGCTGTCGTACCCGCCCCGGTGGTCCCGTTCAGCACGAGTTCGTCATCGGCCAGTGAGGCACCCGATGACAGCGCCAGATCGGAGCCGTACCCCGACACGGTGTCTCTGAGCGTTGTTCCCTGTGCTCCTGCGGGAGTCCAGGCGGTGACCAGCTCAACGGACGGCAATGCATGGGCGTCGATGAGCTCACTCTCCTCGGCCACTTGAGTGCCGGTCAGCGCTTCCTGCCAGACGGCCGCCTCGTCGATCACACCGGGGAAGTAGTCGGTGTACACGCTCGACCACTGAACCCGGCCGATCTGCAAGGGCCCTGGGGCGGCCCAGGCTGTCGTGAAGGGCGTGGTGCCCTGCAGTTCCCCGTTCACGTAGAGGCTGATCGTGTTGTTGGCGGCGTCGAACACTCCGGCCAGGTGCGTCCATACCATCGGCACCGCCGGCCTCTTGGACTCGACCCTCTGATAGGAGAACGGTGTGCCGACCGCAGCATCGGTGTTCACCTCACGGAAGGACCACTTCTTGCTGGTGTGCTCGTATCCCAGATAAAAGGGGCTTCGGTTGACACCGTTCTGGCCGAACACCGTGGCATTGCGCGTAGGAACGTCCATTCGCACCCAGGCGGCAACGGTGTACGAGGCACGTGTGTCGATGACCGGGCCGCTGGTGACCGCGTAGTCGGTCGTGCCGTTCAGTTTCAGACCGCTGTCGGTGTTCTTGACTGCCGACGTCGTTTCCGTGGCCCGAGTGACCGTGACCTCCCCCCGACGGCCCCGGTCGGTACGGACCGCTCCGCCGGCCAGGGCTGCGTTGTCCCGCAGAGACTGATCGGTAGTGGACGTGTCCAAAGCGGCGCCGGACGTCTCGGCGAAGTTCCAGCGCGCTACAGGGCCTTCGCCTTCCTTCACCACGAACTCGACGGAATTGGCCGCCCCGGCCGCATAGTTGTCCTTGGCCTCCGCGAAGAGCACCATCGTGCCCGAAGTTGGTGGAACGGGCGCGATGGTCGCGGTGGCCCCCGGCTTGTACGCGGACCAGCCCGAGTCGAACGAGCCGCTGGTCAGTCGGTAGCGGTACGCGGTGTTCACATCGCCCGGCGCGGGGCCCAGATTGAACGATCCCGCCTTGCCGGGCTTGCCGTGCGGCACACAGTCATTGGCCGTGCACGGTGTGTAGGCATCCTCGTCCGCGTAATTGAAGGTGATCGTCGGAGGCTTGGGAGCCTTGCTGTCGATCTTGAAGTAGCACCATCCCGTGGTGGATCCGTTGGAAGGACCGGCCAGCCACTCGGAGCCATAGTGGGAACGTGTCCAGGCGCGCATCCGCAGGGGAGTGTTCTCCGGGAGCGTCGGTGCCGTAGCGGTGACCTTGACGTTGTCCCCGACATATCCACTGCTGGGACGGACGATTTCACTCATCGCGTTGACCCAGGTGCCGTCGCTCTGCTTCCTGTCGACGTCCATGGCGACGCGGAGCTTCGCGCCGGACTCGCCGCCAGCCGCTGTCTGCGGTGTGGCCGTCAGGTCTGGGGTGGGATCGGTGACGACCGCCGGATCGGATTCGACCGTGTTGCAGTCGTGTGATCCGCCCACGACAGGACCGATGTTGCTGGGCTTGGCCGGTTTGCCGACGTAGTCGACGCTCAGGACGGCATCGTCGTCGAACCGCTTCCACGCGATCGTGTCGGACTCGTCCTTGGCCATGAGCATGAGCGTCAGCCGCGAGATCTTGCCGTCGGCGAAGCTGCGGACCGTCAGCGTCAGGTTCTCGTCCGGCTCCGGCGCGTAGTCGTGGAACTCGATCGGTGCACGCGGCTGGGACGGGGAGCAGTGGCTGCCACGACCGGCGGATACGTTGCGGTCGCCCATCTGGTCCAGCTTCTTGGGGCCGGGCCATTTCGTGGACGACGAGATGTTGTTCGTACGTTCCAGGTCGATCCAGCGTGCGTCGCACGAGAACGACCAGGTCTCCGTCACCCGGAAGGTGGCGTCGAGGACGTGCTTGCCCTTGAGGTTACCGGGGGCGAACTCGAAGTACATGCGGTTCACATAGCCGTTGCCGCAGTAGTACGAGACTCCTCCGATCACCGCCGAACCGCACTTCCCGACGCTCATGCCGTTGTCGCCGCCGGAGAAGTTCCAGAACACGTCGCCGTCCGAGGAGAGCACGGTGCGCTCGGACTCGTTCAGTTCGACCGGAGGGTCGATGTAGAGCGGGAAGTCGTTCTCGTCGGTGCTGGACAGCAGATCGGCGTCGGGCTCGACCGTCACCGTCGTCCCCGTGAGCTTCAGCTGCATCGCCGCGGACGCGTCACCCGCACCTGGACCCGCCAGGTGATCGCCCTCCTCCACCGGGCCGACCGCCACGGGCTCGTCAGTGGCGGAACCGGTGGGAGAGGCCAGGTAGAGGGAACGCCCGGCCGGAGCGGCGGCCGCTCCGTCGCCGGCGGAGTTCCACATCCGGGCGGCAGGTGAACGGAACACGGGTCGGCCGTTGCCGTCCAGAGCGTCCATTCCTCCGCCGACCCCGGCCGTGACGGTCAGGTTCTGCGCGCCGATGCGGTACTCGATGGCCTTGAGTGCCGGGTTCGCCGCCGCCTCGGGCGTCTTCACCTCCAGCACCTGCCGGAAGCCCTCCACCGTCGCGGTGAGGATCAGGTTCACGTCCGGCAGGACGTTCTCGTAGACCGCGTGCTGTCCGTCGAGACGGGGCGCGGGCAGCACGCCCGGCCAGCCGAGCGACACGGATTGCCCGCCCTCGGCGATGGTGACGAGGTCGGCGCCGTCGCCCCCGGCCGAGAACGAGAGGTCCACGGCGGCCGCCTCAGGACCGACCGACCCGTCCGTATTGCGCACCAGAGTCGGATCCGGCTCGACCCACTCCCCATCGGAAGCCACGCGAACCGGAGTGATCGATTTCTCCAGCGTGAACGTCGCCCCATCGGGGTTGGCGAAGACGGTCTCCCGCTCGGAGCGCTCCTCCACAACCTCCACACGTTCGCCGGCCGCGACGGCGGCGGCCGAGGCCCGGAGCTCCGGGGACTCCACAGAGGCCGGAGGGACGGGCGACGCCACCGCCTGCGAGTTCTCGCCGGGAGCCACGCTCAACATGGCGGCCAGAACGGCCGCCACGCACACACCGTGACGCCCTCGACGCCACACCACACCAATCACGAACCCGCCCCGTTTTCCACATGGCCTTCACAAAAGTCAGCCAAATATCAGGGGTTGCAGGGGACGCGTCAAGCGTGATCCAGCTCACTATTGATCCGCGTAGCGATAGCAAAGGTGGGCGAGTTCGACCGAAGAAGGACACTAGGGTCGCGTTTGAGGAAACGGACCGAACGGTCGGCTATTTCGGCAACTCGTCACGGAGCAAGCAGATTTGACGCGGCCGCGCTGGTGCCGGTCCTGCGCGGCATCCTCACGCCGATCACGAGGAGTTCCGGTAGGTGAACGCGGGCCGGATGCTCCTCCACCGCGCCCCTGCTCCGCTCTGGCCGTCGTCGGGGCCTGGAACTGGGCACGCCGTCCGCCGGCGTGGGGCGAGGATCGTCGTAGCAGTCAGTGATCCCCGCGGTTCTCGGGGGCGTCGGAACCGGCGCACCGCCCCTCTGCCTGCGGACAGGCGACCCGGTCCGAGTGGACAGCACCAGCAGCAGGCAGCCGTCCGGGACCCGGCACGTGACGTCCCAGGTGTCCCCGTGCGGGTTGCGCGCGGGGACCGTCCTGCCACCGCGCTGGTCGTGCGCGTTCCGCAACCCCGGTCGTTCTGTGGGTCCAGGTCGCTAGCATCCACGGCATGATCAGCGATCCCGTGGCCGAGCTGCGTCTTCCGGGTGCACCGACGGTGGAGCACATCGACTTCGAGGTCCTCGACGGATTCCGCTTCGCGGACGGCGGGGGGTTCCCGGATTCCTATCGGGCGTTCGTTCGCCACGCGGGGTGGGGACGCACCTTCGGGATGTGGCTGGTCTATCCACCGGTCCTGCCGGGGTACGCCGACGGCCTGCACGGTCGGGCCGACCGGCTCACGGCGCGTATTCGCGCGAGCTACCGAGAGGGCGAGGCCGAGGAGTTCGACTGGATGATCGAGCCGGACGGCCAGTGGTCCCTGGCGGCCAGCCTGGAGGTCTTCGCGTGGAGCGAGAACGACGATGCCTTGTTGTGGAACACCGCATCACGCGACAGGAACGGGGAGTTCGCCGTCTGGGAGTCGCGTGGTGGCGACTCGCTGCACCACCTCGGCGCGGACCTCCGTCAGGCGCTCCCGCTGGTGCGCGCCCGCTCCGACCAGGCCTTCGGGCCGCGCCCGTTCGCCGTGGAGCCCCTCCCCGCCGCCCGCCTCTGAACAGGCCGGCGCGCCGATCGTGGTCATACGCCCGACGTGGCGGGCGGGGCCTCGGGCCCCACCCGCCGTCGTCCTCCTAGCGCCCGGCCGGGCGCGGCTCCCGTCGCATCACCCACAGCGCCGGTCCGCCGCCGGGCAGTGCCGCCTCGCCCAGCACCGTGAAGCCGAAGTGCTCGTAGAAGGGCAGATTGTCCGGCTTGGAGGACTCCAGATAGACCGGCAGGCCCGCCGCGTCCGCCTTGGCGAGCCCGGAACGCAGCAGCGCCGCCCCGTGCCCCTGCCCCCGGGCGGCCGGGTCCGCGCCGACGACCGCGAGGTACCAGTGCGGTTCCTTGGGTCCCTGCTCGGCGGCGGCCTGGACGGCCTCGCGGAACAGGGGCGCCCGGTCGCCCAGGATCTCCTCCAGCTCCGCGACGGTCTCCGCGTCGGGAACGGCCTTCTCCTGCCCCTCCGGCGACACCCAGAACGCGGCCGCGGACCCGGTGCGCTCGCACACCCCGTGGCGTCCGTACTGGCGGGTGAAGATCGTGGTGAAGTAACGGACCAGGTCGGGCTCGCGCGAGGCCCCGCCGGGGAAGAACCACCCCATCATCGGGTCGTCGGCGAAGGCGCGGGCCAGGGTGCGGCTGATCGACGGGGCATCGTCGAGCGTGGCCGCCTGAGGCGTGTTCTTTATCGACATACAGGTCATTCTGCACCGCGATGATCTTGAGCGGTGAGGGGGGTCCCGGACGCCGGTCCTCAGACGCCGCCCCCTCCGGACGCACGTGCCCGGACTCCGGCGATACCCTCCCCGCATGGATCGGCGACTGGCCGCGTACGCGGTGTGCATCGAGGACGGGCGGGTCCTGCTCGCGCTTGCCGTGGATCCGGGCGGCGAGAGCACGTGGACACTTCCGGGCGGCCGGGTCGAGCACGCGGAGGATCCGTACGACGCGGTGATCCGGGAGGTCGCCGAGGAAACCGGGCTGGAGGCCGTCGTCGAGCGTCTGCTCGGCGTGGACTCGCGGGTGGTTCCGGCGGCCGAGCGACGCCGGCCCGGTGCGCCCGAGCTGCAGAACGTCGGCGTCTTCTACCGTGTCCGCGTCACCGGTGGCCGGCTGCGGCCCGAGCCGAACGGCGACACCGCCGAATCGGCGTGGACCCCGCTGCCCGAGGTGGCCCGCCTGCACCGGTCGTCGCTGGTGGACGTCGGGCTCGCCCTGGCGCGGACCCTTCCGCCCTCCGGGCACGTCGCCCCCGTCCCGGTCTGCGGCCTGATCCAGCACTGAGCGATCCCGTGTGGAGGAGGCCGAAGCACGGTGGTGGGCCGCTGCACCTTCGCCTTTGATCGCCCCGGCCCACGGTCCGGGGAGGAAACGGCTAGGCCCTCGCCCCGTCGGTCCGACGGGGCGAGGGCCTTGCTGTACGGCCGGGCCCGCCTCAGGCCTTGCGCTGCATCGACGAGCGTGCGGGGTTGCTCTGCTCCGCCGCCTTGGGGTCCTTCTCGCCCGCCTTCGCGCGGACACCCTGTTCGACGCGCTTGCCGAGGGTGGCGTCCACGTTCGTCCAGTACTGGAACGCCCGCTTCAGCACCGGTTCGGTCACCCCGTTCAGCAGGTGGCCCACGATGTTGTCCACCAGCCGGTCCCGTGCCGCGTCGTCCAGGACCTCGCGGACCATCGTGCCCGGCTGGCCCCAGTCGTCGTCCTCGGCATGGTCGACGTAGGCGGCCCGGGTGATGTCGCCGTCGGCGTACCAGCTCGGCGGGGTGCCGTAGCGCTCCGTGTCGGCCGCCGGGCCGCCCTTGGAGTTCGGGGCGTAGACCGGGTCGGTGGTCTTCCGGTACGCCATCGCCCCGTCCTTGGAGTACGTGTGCACCGGGACGACGGGGGCGTTGACCGGGAGCTGCTGGTAGTTGCCGCCGATGCGGTAGCGGTGCGAGTCCGCGTAGCTGAACAGCCGGGCCAGCAGCATGCGGTCCGGGCTCGGGCCGATGCCCGGCACCAGGTTGTTCGGCTGGAAGGCCGCCTGCTCGATCTCGGCGTGGTTGTCCGTGGGGTTGCGGTCCAGCGTCATCCGGCCGACCTCGATCAGCGGGTAGTCGCCGTGCGGCCACACCTTGGTCAGGTCGAACGGGTTGAACCGGTAGTCCTTCGCGTCCTCGTACGGCATGATCTGGACCTTCAGCGTCCAGCTCGGGAACTCCCCGTCGCGGATGTGCTCGAAGAGATCACGCGTGTGGTAGTCCGTGTCCGCGGCGGCCATCTGGTCGGCCTCGTGCTGCGTGAACGTCTCGATGCCCTGGTCGGTCTTGAAGTGGTACTTCACCCAGAACCGCTTGCCCTCGGCGTTGATCCACATGTACGTGTGCGAGGTGTAGCCGTTCATGTGGCGCCAGGTCCGCGGGATGCCCCGGTCGCCCATCAGCCAGGTGACCTGGTGGGCCGACTCCGGCGAGAGGGTCCAGAAGTCCCACTGCATGTCGTGGTCGCGGAGGTTGTTGTCCGCGCGGCGCTTCTGCGACCGGATGAAGTGCTGGAACTTCATCGGGTCCTTCACGAAGAACACGGGGGTGTTGTTGCCCACCATGTCGTAGTTGCCTTCGCTGGTGTAGAACTTCACCGCGAAGCCGCGCGGGTCCCGCCAGGTGTCCGGGCTGCCCCGCTCCCCCGCGACGGTGGAGAACCTGATGACCAGGTCGGTCGTCGTGCCGGGCTGGAAGAGCGCGGCCTTCGTGTACCGGGAGACGTCCGCGGTCACCTCGAACTTGCCGAAGGCACCGCTTCCCTTGGCGTGCGGCTGGCGTTCGGGGATGCGTTCGCGGTTGAACTGGGCCATCTGCTCGATCAGGTAGGAGTCCTGGAGCAGGATCGGCCCGCCCGGGCCGACGGTGAGCGAATGCTCGTCGCTCTCCACCGGGGCGCCGGAGTCGGAGGTGGTCGGCTTGCGAGAGGTGTCGGTCATGTCGTCGTTTCCTCTTGTTTGTCTTCCGCAGACGTGTCGGCGATGGCTCCTACTACGGCTGCCCTGTTGACCCTCTGCCAATGTAGGCAAACCTGGATGAATTGACTCGTCGAGGACCTGCGCCCGGCGGACCTCCGTGCCGGGTCAGCGCGATCGCTGTCCCGCGACCAGTCGGTAGACGAGCAGGACGATCACCGAGCCGACGACGGCGGCGATCCATGTCGACAGGCTGAAGAATCCGTCGATCGAGTCGACACCGAAGATCACCTTGCCGAGCCAGCCGCCGAGCAGCCCGCCCACGATGCCGATGACCATCGTGATGAGGCAGCCGCCGGGGTCCTTGCCGGGCGTCAGCGCCTTGGCGATGAGCCCCGCGAACAGGCCGATGAGGATCCAGGCGATGATGCCCACGGAAATCTCCTTCTACGTTGCCGACGCCCCGCACCCTCGTGGTGCCGGGACCCTCCGCGTATCCCCTCAACCGGAACTCACACATCCGCCGGGCCTCGCCCGTCACCCCAGGGGCTCCACGATTGACCTGCCTGCGTTACGCCGGACGGGCACGGCACGGACGTGGACCGACACGGGCGTGAGCATCAAGGGCGGTCGAGCCGACTGAGTACTTTCCCCTCCCCCATCCGAGTACGGCACCGCCTGCTCAGGCCGCTCCCGACCGTGCGAGTCTTCACCCACGGAGCCGGGGGGCTCCGGTCACCGGTCTCGGGTGATGGGGCGGGATGGGGACGGAACCATGGATCTGTTCGATGCGGAGCTGGGCGGGCGGGACGAGCCATCGGCGGGCCCCGGGGGCAGTTGTTCCTGGGTCACCGCCGTGATCCTGGGGGTTCTGGTGCTGCTGGCGGTGCTGGTGCACACGTTCTTCGGGTGGGCCCGCGACCTCCTCGGGGCCCTGATCCCGTAACGGCGCCCGCTCAGCCGCGCCGCCGTGCCTCCACCGCGTCACGGGTGTCCTCGGTGATCAGGTCACCGTTGATCGCCCCGCCCGCCATGAGGCCGGCCGCGGCGGCGCCGATGACCTGTTCGGTGAGGCGGGTGACATTGCCCGCCGCCCAGACTCCGGGGACCTCCGTCGCGCCGGTCGGCTCGGTGGGGATGTACGTGCCGATCACCTCGCCGCCCATCTCCTGCGCGACCGGGACCAGCCCCAGCGATTCCAGTACGGCCGAACGCGCGACGAAGCGCGCCTGCACCACCAGCGCCTCGCGCGGGATCACCCGGCCACCGGCCAGCCGTACGCCGGTGAACCGGTCGTCCGCGACCTCCAGGCCCGTCACCTCGCCGTCCACCACCGCCACGCCCCGGGCCGCCAGCTCCTCGTACTCCTCGTCCGTCGGCTCCGGGCCCGTGTGCCGGAAGAGGGTGACGTCCTCGCTCCACTGCCGCCACATCAGCGCCTGGTGCACGGCGAGGGCCCCGGTGGCGAGCACGCCGATCGGGCGGTCCGCCACCTCGTGGCCGTGGCAGTACGGGCAGTGCAGCACCTCGCGCCCCCAGCGCTCCGCCAGACCGGGCACGGGCGGCAGCTCGTCGACGAGCCCCGTCGTCACCAGCAGCCTGCGCGCCTCGACGCTCCGGCCGTCCTCCGTCGCCACCCGGAAGCCCCGCATGCCCGGCAGCCGCTCGGCCGAGGCCACCCGGCCCTCGACGATCTCCGCCCCGTACCCGGCGGCCTCGCCCCTGCCGATCGCCAGCAGCTCGCCGGGCGGGGTCGACTCGCGGCCCAGGTAGTTGTGGACGTGGGACGCGGGCGCGTTACGGGGCTCGCCCGCGTCGATCACCAGGACCGAACGCCGGGCCCGCGCCAGGGTCAGCGCCCCGCTCAGGCCGGCCGCCCCGCCGCCCACGATCACCACGTCGTACCGCTGCTGCTTCATGTCGTCTCTCCTGCTCTCCATGCGGATCACCTCCGGTTGAGGAAGAGAGTGCGCCCATGAGGCCGAAACGACAAACATCCTTGCCGGAATGGCAAGTCAGGAGAGGTCGAACTCGCACCACACGATCTTGCCGGGGTTCCGCTCGCCCACCCCCCATTTGTCCGCCAGCGCCTCGACCAGCAGCAACCCGCGCCCGCCCTCGTCGTCGGCCCCCGGCATCCCGTCGGACGGGCGCACCTCGCCGTCGCCGCTGTCGTGCAGCTCGACGCGGAGCGCGTTCTCGATCCGCTCCAGGTAGATGTGGACCTTGAAGCCACGCCCCGGCGGGACGCCGTGGCGGAGGGCGTTGGTCGCCAGCTCGGTCACGCAGAGCAGCACATCGTCCGCGCGCTTCTCGCACTCCCACTCGATCAGCGCCTTACGGGCGAACTTGCGTACGACCGGGATCGACCTGCGCTCACGGCAGTAGAAGGCGGCGCGGTAGTACGGGAGTTGGGTTGTCTCGTTCATGCTTCCACGCTCACACGCTGTAACTAGGCTTCAGCAGAGCGGAGAGGCGTACAAAAGCTTTTGTACGGGTTCTGACGGGTTGACAGCGGGACCAGAACGGGGAGAGCCAGGTCATGCAACCGGGAAAGCAGAGCGGCATCAGGCGAGTTACCTCATGGCAGCTGGTCGGGGCGCAGTTGCGCCACTTCCGCAAACTCGCCGGGCTGACACAGGCCGCCCTCGCCGAGCAGGCCGCCGGGGTGGGCGAGGACACGATCGCCTCGATCGAGCAGGGGCGGCGGGCGCTTCAGTTGGACCTGGCCACCCAGCTCGATGAACTACTGGACACCAAGGGCGCCTTGCGGGTCGCGGTGGAGCGAATTCCGCGGAAGGAGCGCTATCAGGCGCTGGTGAAGGACTTCGTGCAGTACGAGCAGAACGCGGTGAGCCTGTTCTCGTACCAGTCGCAGCTCATCCCGGGGCTGCTCCAGACCGAGGCGTACGCCCGCTTCATCTTCGGCTGCAACTACCCACCGCTCGAAGAGGACGAGATCGAGAAGCGGGTCGCGGAGCGCCTCGGCCGCCAGAAGATCCTGGAGCGCAAGCCCCGGCCGATCCTCCACTTCATCCTGGAGGAGAGCATCCTGCACGCCCAGATGGGCGACCCCGACGTCATGCTTGAGCAGCTCCTCCACCTGCGGCGCTGCATGGATCTGCCGTTCGTCACCATCCAGATCATGCCTCGGAACACCCCTCGGCACGCCGGGCTCGCGGGGCCGCTCGTTCTGCTGGAGACGCCCGACCACGACGGGCTCGTGTACGTCGACGGCCAGCTGCGCGGAGAGCTGTACGACGAACCCGCCGACGTCAGCGCGCTTATGCAGAGGTATGGGATGCTGCGTTCCCAGGCGCTCACCGTCGCGGAGAGCACCCGGCTACTGGACGCACTGCTTGACGCACTGCTTGGAGAGACATGTCCCGCGCAGCACACCCCGCCCCCGGTTCCACAGCCCTCCACTGGTTCAAGTCCAGCTACAGCAACGGCGACGGCGGAGACTGCATTGAGGTCGCCTACCACTGGAGCAAGTCCAGCTACAGCAACGGCGACGGCGGAGCCTGCGTCGAAGTAGCCGCCCACCCCTCCGCCGTCCACGTCCGCGACTCCAAGGTGACCGACGGCCCCGTCCTCACCGTCGAGCCCGCCGCCTGGAGCGCCTTCGTCCACGGCAGCGCGGCCGTCTGAGCCACCCCCGTACACGAAGAGAACCCGCCCCGCCCCCGGCCACCAACTCGGCCGGAAGCGGGGCGGTTCCCGTCTGTGCGCGGCGGGATCAGTAGCGCACCCACAGCTCGTACACGCTCGGCTTGGCCGCGAACGGCTTGCAGATGAACAGAGGGCTCCAGATGTGGTTGGCGGCGCCGGCCGCCCCGGCGGCCTGGCAGGCCGCCTGCGACTCGTAGTGGCCACGGATCGTGTAGCCCGAGCCCACTGCGGAGGCGGTGGAGGCCGCGCCGAGGGCCATCGCGGCCGCCGCCACAGCAGTGACCGCGACGGTGGTGATACGTCTACGCATGTCGGTAACTCCGTTTTCAGTCAACGCACATGACAGTGCATCAGTGAATGGGTAGAGCCAAACCGATCAGCGCGCGCCGCCAGGGAAAAGCTAGCGAGCGGAGCCCCGCCGCACAATAGGTCTGGACCATTAAGACATCGCATATGCCCCATGGCCGTAAACCTGTGCCGTGCCGCATATTTCGCGCGGCTCGCTCAGCCCCCGGCGGTCCGCTCCACCGGGATCCACAGCTCCGCCTCCGCCCGCTTCCCCTCCTCCGACAGCCGCACCCGCAGGATCTCCGGGCCGGGCCGGGAGGCGTACGGGTTCGACGGGAACCACTGGGTGAACACGTCCCGCCAGAGGTACTGGAGGGCCCCCGGGAACTCGCCCTCGCTCTCGAAGACCGCCCAGGCCCCTGCCGGTACGTCCAGGGCGTCCAGGTCCTCCGGAGCCTCCGCGCTCGTCACCACCCCGTGGTAGTAGTCGAGTTCGGTGCCTTCCGCGCGGCTCGGGTCGAGCTGGTCGCTCACCCCGACGATGCCCGCCGGCTCCTGGTCCGAGAGGGCCGCGATGCGGTCCAGCTCCTCCCGGCCGATCCCCCGGATGAACTCCGCGATGGCCGGATTCGGACCCTCGTGGATCAGAGGCACGCGTGCCCTCTTTCCGACCACCTGGAAGCCGTCCTTCTCCACCAGCCTGTACCGCATGTCGCTACTCCCTTCGACGATGAGCCGGAAGGTCAGCCGTTGCTGGGACCGCAGAACCGCGCCGCTTCTCCGGGCCTCGCCGGGGCCGATGCCGTGCACGGCACGGAAGGCGCGGGCGAAGCCCTCCCCCGTGTCGTAGCCGTACCGCACCGCCACGTCCAGCAGCGTCCGGTCGGGGGCGCCGAGCACCTCGGCCCCCGCGACCGTCATGCGGCGGCGACGGATGTACTCCGACAGCGGGAGCCCCGCGAGCGCGGAGAACATCCGGCGGAAGTGGTACTCCGACGTCATCGCGATACGCGCGAGCTCCGCCATCTCGATGCGCTCACCGAGATGCGCCTCGATGTGCTCCATCGCGTCGTTCAGCCGTTCCAGCAACCGCTGACTCCTTCCCTTGCTCGTTCACCGTAGGAAGAGGTCATCCTGCCGGACCCGACCGTCCGTGCCCGGATCGGTCGGTCCGGCGGACGGCTACTTCCCGGGCTTCGCCATCAGCTCCACCAGGGACGAGAAGCTGTCCGCGCCGTGCCCCGCCTCCACGCCCCGGCGGAACAGGTCGACGACGGCGGCCGGGAGGGCGGTGTCGACTCCCGCGTCGGCGTTGGTCTGCAGGACGTGCTCGACGCTCGCCATCCCCATGGCCAGGCGGTCCACGTCGCCTACGTGCACTCCCGCGTCGATGCGGTCGGCGTAGAAGGCGAAGAACTGCGTGAGGGAGTTCGCCGTGTCGTCGGCGTGCGGCAGGAAGTCGGCCGCCGTCAGGCCGTTCGCGCGGGCAAGGGCGACGGCCTGCCAGTAGCCCAGCATGGCGGTCCAGAACATCCCCACGCCGATCTGGTAGAGCAGCGCGGCACGCCCCGGGTCCTCGCCGTGGTGCTCGGCCCGGCCCGTCAGCACTTCGAGCACCGCCCGGTGCCGATCGAACACCTCGCGCGGCCCGCTGTAGAAGGTCGACGACTCGGGCTGCCCGATGCCGGACGGAGGTGAGTTGACACCACCGGTGAGCTGTACGGCACCGTGCCCAGCCGCCCAGTCGGCTCCGGCGCGGGCCTCCTCGGGCGTGGCGGAGGTGAGGTTGAGCAGGACCCGGCCGTCCAGGGCCTGCGTCGCGGGCTCCAGTACGGCGTTGACCGCCGCGTAATCCGTGAGGCTGAGGACGATCGCCTCGTTCGCCGCGACGGCGTCGGCGGGGCTCTGCGCGAGGGTCGCCCCTCGGGCCACCAGGTCGTCCGCGCGGGAGGCGGTGCGGTTCCAGACGGTGACCGCGTATCCGCGGTCGAGTAAGGCCGCGGCCATCGCCCGGCCCATGGGGCCCAGTCCGATGACGGTGACCGAGTTCTGTGCGCTGTTCATTGCCTACCTCCAACAGGTGGGTCGGGAAAGAGAATCGGACCCCTGGCCCCGACTAAAACGATCGCTCTATTCAGAGCACATCGAAAAGCTAGCACAGCTCTAGAACGAACGCTCTACCCAATGCCCGCTACAGTGACGGCATGCAGACCAGCACCCGGGACCGGATCGTCGTGGCGACCGCGCGCCTCATCCAGCGGCAGGGCTACGTCGGCACCGGCATCAAGCAGATCGCCGCGGAGTCGCAGGCCACGCTGGGGTCGATCTACCACTTCTTCCCGGGTGGCAAGGAGGCCGTCGCGGTCGCCGCGATCCGGTACAGCGCGCAGGAGTTCGCAGCGCTGCTGGAGAAAGCCCTGGACGGCGAGTCCGACCCGGCGGAGGCGGTGCTCTCCTGCACCCGCCAGTTGGCCGCCGGGCTCAAGGAGTCGGGCTGGGTCGACGGCTGCCCGGTGACGGCTGCGGCCCTGGAGACGCTCGGGACCGACTCAAAGCTCCAGCAGGTCTGCGCCGACGCGCTGAACGGCTGGGAGCGGCTCGTCCGCGACAAGTTGCTGGGCTGCGGATTCCCGGCGGAGGCCGCCCGCGAGCTGGCGACCACCGTCATCAGCGCCATGGAGGGCGCCGAGGTCACCGCCCAGGTCAACCGGAGCGATGACCCCCTCCTGGCGGCGGGCCGGCAGCTGGCCCGGCTCATCAGGTCGTACGGGGTCGACGCACCCGGCCGCTGAGGCCCTGACCTGTACGGCCGGCCGTCTCTTCAGTCCAGGTCGGACAGGTCGAGCACGGAGCCGTAGCGGACGTCGTTCCGCCGGAGGCGGTCGAGTGCCGTGTCCACCTGTGCCGATGGGAGGACCTCGACGTCGGCGGCGATGCTGTTGTCGGCGCAGAACTGGAGCATCTCGGCTGTCGCCCCGCGCAGCCGTCTACCGGGCCGCCGCCGGGGCGGGCTCCTGCCCGCAGGTCGACTTTCTGGCCTGACCGGGGGCCGCACGGTCGGCCCGGCCCGTCGGCGGGGCGCCGGGAACGGGAAAGGGGTGGGGGCGACCCTTCGGTCGCCCCCACCCCCTTTCCCAGCCGGTTCAGCTGAGCTGGGCGCCTTCCACGGTGCTGGTGACCGTGCCGGCGGTGGAGGTGGTCGCCCCCGCCGCACCGTCGACCAGCGTGCCGAGCTCGCCGACGTTGTCCAGCGCGCCCAGGCTGATGGGCGGCTCGGCGGCGTGCGCGGTGTCCCCGCCTCCCGGGGGCGGGGAGATGGCGGCGATGACCGCTCCGGTGGCGAGGGTGACGGCGGCGAGTACGCTTCGCTTCTTCATGCCGGGTTCAACGGCTCGGACCCCCCAAAGGGCACGCCCCGATCGACGATCACAGAACCTGGCGACAGCGTCCGGTCGCAGTCGCCTTTCCCCACCTCGCCGTCAACGGCTCCCTGAGCGCTGCCTAGTCTGTGCGCATGGTGGTCTACGCCCCCGCGGCACTCCTCTTCCTCGTCTTCTGTGTGAGCGTGCTGCGCGAGCGCCGCAAGTTCAGTAACGCCGTCATCCTGGGGCTCGCCGCGCTCTGTGCGCTGGCCGGCCTGCTGTACCGGCTGGTCGACTCCGGCTCCGCCTCCGCGCCCGTCGTGGTGTGGTCCCTGCTGGGCCTGGGGGCGGTGGCGGTGCTCGTACTGACGTGCTTCCTGTTCCTCAACGGCGTACGCATGCTGCGCAAGGAGGGCAGGAGCCCGTCGAATCTGCTCTCCCTGCTGGCCGCCCTGGCCATCCTCGCCGTGGTCGCCCTGCTCGCCACCGCCGCCGCCCTGCGGACACCGATACTGATCGGCGCGGCGACGGCGGCCGGCGGGCTGGCGCTCTACTTCTCGTTCCTGTTCCTGTGCTTCGTCTGTTACGCGTTCCTCTACGGGCGGCTGCGGGTGCGCCGCAAGGCCGACTTCGTGGTCGTACTGGGCTCGGGGCTCGTCGGCGGCTCCACCGTGCCGCCGCTGCTGGCCAGCCGACTGAAGCGCGGGCGCGAGGTGCACGCACGGCTCTCCCGGCGCGGCGGATCCCCCGTGCTCATCACCTCGGGCGGGCGGGGGCCCGACGAGGACCTGCCGGAATCCCACGCGATGGCCGACCACCTGGTGGCCGAGGGCTTTCCGGCACACCTCATCGAGCGGGAGGACCGGTCGACGAACACCGAGGAGAACCTGCGGTTCAGCAAGGCGATCATGGAGGAGGCCAAGCCCGGCTACCGGTGCGTCGTCGTCACGAACAACTACCACGCCTTCCGCGCCGCTCTCACCGCCCGGCGGGTCCGGATCCGGGGGCAGGTGGTGGGCTCGCCCACGGCCGCGTACTTCTGGCCCAACGCGACGCTCCGCGAGTTCACCGCGATCCTCGTGGACTACCGGCGGAGCAACACGGTGATGTGCGTGCTGATCGTCCTCGGCGGAGTGGCCGCCTGGTGGGTGAGCCGGAAGTAGCGACCGTCCCCCGTCGGCCCTTCTTCGTATCACCGATTACCCACGTTTCAGCCACAACTCCCCCACACATGAATAAGGTTGATCACGTTCGCATCGCGGATGCGCATCATCGGTCAACTGACGAGGGGGGTCAGGTGTCCCGACACCTGCACACGAACAGCCGCACCCACAGCCGGCGTACCGGGCGGGCCACAGGGGCGGCGGCCGTCGCGGTGGTGCTGGCCGCAGGGCTCGCCACGGCTCTGCCGGCCACGGCCCACGCCGCCGGGAAGGCGGAGGCGGCGGAGGTCCTGATACCCGCGCCGGACCGGTTCGGCGAGGGCCACGAGACGGTCCTGGCGACCGGCAGCCAGGGTGTCCTGCACCGCGAGGGCCAGAGCTACCTCTGGACGAACACGTACAACAGCCGTACGAAGGCGGTGCCGGAACTCGACGACGTGGCCGAGGACATGCTCGTCCACGGTCACGACGAGTTCAACCGGGCCATCTACACGCGGCCGCGCGCGGACGGCGGCACGGACGTCGTGCGGATCGGCATCGAGGACCCCGCCTTCACGAGCACCGTCACGGTGCCCGCCGGCTACCTCAACCTGCGCATCTCGGGCGGCTGGGTGCTGGCGACGGTCGACCGGGGCGACGGGAGTCACGAACTGCGGGTGGCCCGGGGCGGGGCCGCCGCCGACGATCCCGTCGTCCAGCTGCCCGCGGGGGCCACCGTCGGAGCCGAGCCCGTGCTGCTGAGCTCGTGGTCCAACCAGCTCGTCATCGGCTACCGCCTCGCCGACGGCTCCCCCGGTTACGGCATCCTGACCGCGTACAACGGCCGGGTCGTGCCGCTGCCCGTGACCGGTGACGCGAGCAGCTTCCGCATCACGCAGACCACCGTCAGCTGGTTCTCGCGGGGCGGCGACGGCGGGCCGGGCGTCAGGGTCCGTCAGCGGGAGAGCACGGCCGCGCCCCGCGTCGTCCCGATCACCACGGCGTCCTCCGACAGTGACGTCACCTCCTACGTGGTGGGCGACAACGTGCTCTGGTACGAGGGTCTGAGCGGCCCGCTGTATCTCACGCCGTTCGCCGGTGCGGACACTCCCCGGATGCTCCTGGGCAGCGTCTTCGGGACCTTCCTCCGCGCGGAGGGGACCGGTTCGGTCGTGGCGCTCGGCAGGGGCGACGACGGCAAGAGCGCGATCCGTTTGTTCAGCATCAACGGTCTGGAACTCGTCAGCGAGCTGGTGCTGCGGGAGGTTCCCCTGGTCAAGACCGCGGACGGCACGATCGGGGCGCTGAGCCTCGACCGGGGACGGCTGCGGTACATCAACTACCTCGACAGGGACGGGAAGATGCACGGCAAGGAGATCGGGGCGGGTCCCGACCCGGCGGACGGCGCTCCGCTCGCCGCGTTCCCGGCTCTCGTGACGGCGGGCAGGTTCGCCGACGGCACGGACGAGGGACTGGCCCAGGTGATCAGAGATCCGGAGACCGGCGGCGACGTCCTCGTGACCGGCGACGACCCGGACCAGCAGACCGACGGCATCCCCCTGGCGGACATGAACGGCCTCGGCCGCATCATCGACACATCACCGGAGTTCGTGCTGTACGAGGCGGGCGGCCGGCAGTACGTCGTCGACATCACCCGCGACCTCGTCGTCCGCGACCAGCGGGCGCAGGGCGCGGCGCTGGCCGGGGACCGGCTGTACAAGTCGGCGCCCGGCAATCCCGGCACGGTGAACGTGGTCGACCCGCGCTCCGGGCGGGCGACCGGGAGCCATGATCTGGGCGTCGACTGCGTGCCCTCCGAACTCCAGGTCAGCGGCAGCCTCGTGTACTGGAGCTGTGCCTCCCAGGACGCGGCGGGCGTGTACGACACGGCGACGCACCGCGATTACCCCGCCCCGGTGTCCCGGGTCCTGCTCGGCGACCGGTTCCTGGCCGCGCGCGACGCCTCCGGGGACCTGCGCCTCACCGCTCTGCGTCCCGACGGATCCACCGCCGACCTGGGCACCGTCACGGGCGTGAAGCCGCCCACGGACGACGACGGCCGCGGCACCACCTGGACCCTGGACCCGGCAGCGGGCAAGCTCGCCTGGGTCGGGACCGACGACACCATCCACGTCACCGCCCCGCAGCAGGCACTCTCCCCCCTGGGCGTCACCCACAGCACCGTGCCCGCCACCTCGGCGGGCGCGTGGAGCGCCGCGTGGTGGCTCTCCAAGCCGGCGGCGTCCTGGCAGCTCACCCTCACCCGTCGCTCGACCGGCGAGACCGTCCGCACCTGGACGGGCGAGGACACGCGCGGCACGGTACGCGTCAGCTGGGACGGCACGTCAGCCTCCGGCGACCCCGTGCCGGCCGGCGGTTACACCTGGAGGCTGACTGCGGCCCCATCGGACGGCACGGGTGCGGATGTCACCGCCTCGGGCACGTTGAGGGTCACCACCGGCTGAGCGCGCATCCGGACCACGGTCCGGGGGCGGCCCTCCGCCGCCCCGGGGCGTGGTCCGGCGCGCAGCCGGGCCCCGGACCGTGGTCCGGGCCCCGGCTGCGGGGATCCGCCGGGCCCCGGGCGCGGGAGGGCGGCGACGAACGCTCAGAATCCGCCGCCGTCGAAGCCGCCGCCCCCGAAGCCTCCGCCGTCGCCGAAACCGCCGCCCCCGCCGAAGCCCGAGGCGTCGAAGTCGGAGCCGGAGAAGTCACCGCCGCCCCAGTCGCCGCCCGCGCCGCCGCCGAAGTCACCGCCGCCGTACTCGGAGGCGTACGCCGGGGTCGCGAGCATCGAGCCGAGCATGGTGCCGACCAGGAGGCCGGGGAGCAGGCCACCGCCGAAGTAGCCGCCGGCCCACGGGCCGTACGCCGGGCCCGCTTCCCAGTACGGGCGGCGGTTGCCGTCGCCGACGTCGACCGTACGGCTCATCGGGTCCTCGCCCCGGGTGAGCCGCGCCTCGTCCGCGCCGCAGACCGGGACCTCGCGGGACGCGCCGCCGGACGGGGTCCAGAGCACGTCGGCGACCGAGGGGCCGTGGCGCGGGTCGAAGAAGCACGGCGGGCGGCGGGCCGGGATCTCCGCGCCGGTGCGGCGGGCCTCCAGGACCGCGAGGGAGTAGCGGCCGTCCTCCAGGGACCGGGTGACTCCCCGGACGTCCGAGGGGTGTGTGGCCCTTTCCATCTTGGTCTTGGCGCTCTCGTAGGAGTCCAGGGCCCGTTCGTAGTCGGCGCGCATGGTGTCGTCCGCGCCCTTCTCAGCCGGGTGGAAGTCCAGGCGTTCCAGGGTTTCGCCGTACGCGGTGATGTCCTCGTCGACGACGACCCGGAGCTTGTCGAGCGCGGCGCGCTCCTCTTCCTCCTGGCGGCGCTTGTTGCGGCGGGAGATCGCGAACGCGCCCGCGCCGCCCGCCGCGACCAGCGCGCCGAGGGTGATCAGGCCGCCGACCGGGGCTCCGGCCCCGTCCGCACCGTCTGAGCCGCCGGACCAGGAGGCGGGGGCGCTGCCCCGGGCCTGTTCGACGGCGCGGTCGACGAAGGCGTTGAGCTGGGTGTCGGCGTTGCCGGCGGTGGTGGGGCTCTCCACGGCGGCGGTGAGGTTGTCGACCGCTCGGGTGGGCATGACCTGCGGGTCCGCGCCCGCGTCGAAGCCGTCGCCGAGGCGTATCGCGTAGACGCCGGTGATGCCGGTGTCGCTGCGCAGGGTCTGGAGGAGGCCTTCCGCGGGGAAGGCCGGGGTATCGGGGAGGACGGCAACGAACACCGGTTTGCCGGCGTCCGTGATCTTGTTCTCCAGGGCCTTCTCGTCAGCGACGGAGAGCTGATCGCGAGCGCCCGGGTCCACGTAGACCGGGTCGTCGCGCAGGGCCTGGGCGGCGTCCTGGATGGTCGCGGCGGGCGCGGCCGACGCGGGGGAGGTCAGGGCGAGGGCCGCCGCTGCGAAGATGAGCAGCAGGCCCGCCAGCAGCGCGGGGAAGAGCCTTTTCCTCATACTTAACGCTACTCCAGGCGGGCGACGAACGTCGTCGCCCGCCTGGGAGCGCGTTTCCTACGCCGCCCGGTACGCCGTGCGCAGCCTGTCCACCGCCCCGGTCAGATCACCGGTGAGCAGCAGGTGGTCCGCCTCCGCGAACGGCTTCGAGACCTCCTGGGTGAACGCCCCGTCGATCTTCCGCTGGACCAGCAGCCGGGCCCGGTCCACGATCGCCCTGCCCGCCGGGGTCTTCCCCAGGTGCGCCTTCTCGGCGGCCCGGGCGGCGACGGCGAGAGCAGCGAGGGCCGGCTCACCGCCGACCGGGGGCTTCTTCAGGGTGGTCAGGCCCCAGCCGTACGGAAACTGCGGGTCGTAGGCGGTGTCCCCCACGTTGATCGGGAGCTGGGCCTCCGACTTCGGCCAGGTCACCGGGAGCTGTCCGGTGAAGGCCCGCCTGCCGTAGAGGACGTCGGCGACGCCGTCGCCCTCGGAGCCCGGCAGCCAGGAGGCCACCAGTGCGTTGATCTTCCCGAGCCGGTCGCCGATGAGCTGGGGGCGGCCGGAGACGATGAGGACGGCGCACTCCATGGCGGCGCAGACCTTGTCGACCGCTGCCCGGTCGGCGGCCGTCAGCTCCAGGTCGTGCCCGTTTCCGACGTCGCCGATGCCTTCGGCGTACGGGGTCTCGCCGACGACGACCACGCCCACGTCGTAACCGTCCGTGGCGGCGGAGGCGTCCTGGGAGAACGTCACGGACTCGGGGGTCCGCGCCGCCTTTCGCATGCCCTCCAGGATCGTCGTGCCGGTGGTGGTCTCCCCGGAGGACCCCTGCCAGCTGATGGTCCAGCCGCCGGCCTGGTTGCCGATGTCGTGGGCGTTGGACCCGGCGACGTACACCTTCTGGTCCGGCTCGATCGGGAGAACCGCTCCCTCGTTCTTCAGCAGCACCTGGGACTTGGCCACCGCCTCACGGGCCACCGCGCGGTGCTCGGCCGAGCCGACCTTGTCCAGGTGGGTGGTGTCCGCGTACGGCTTCTCGAAGAGGCCGAGGCGGAATTTCTGGGTGAGGATGCGGGCGACCGCGTCGTCGATCCGGGCCTCGGTGACGCGGCCCGCCGCCACCTCGTCCTTCAGGGTCCTCGTGAAGTCCTGGTAGGCGGTCGGGACCATGATCATGTCGAGACCGGCGTTGACCGAGGTACGGACGTCGCTCGCGTAGTCGCCGGGAATCTGGTCGATGGCCTGCCAGTCGCTGATGACGAAGCCCTCGAAGCCCATCCGGTCCTTGAGGACGCCGTTGATCATCTCGGCGTTCGCGTGCATCTTCACCGGGCCCTGGTCATCGCCCAGGACGTCCAGCGAGGAGTACGACGGCATGACCGTGCCGACGCCCCGCTTCACCGACTCCTCGAACGGGGAGAGGTGAACGGCCTCCAGCTCCTCGCGGGTGACCTCGGTGACGCCCTGGTCGACCGTGTACGAGCCGGTGGTGGAGGAGCCGTACGCGGTGCCGCCGTCGCCGACGAAGTGCTTGGCGCTGCCCAGCACCTTGTCGTTGCGGTGCAGGTCCTTGCCGGACGGACTGCCCTGCATGCCCTGGATGACCGTCTCCATGGCCTCGACCAGGGCGGGGTCCTCGCCGAACGCCTCGTAGGAGCGGCCCCAGCGTTCGTCGCGGGTGACGCAGACGCAGGGGGCGAAGTCCCACGGGACGCCGGTGGCGCGGACCTCCTTCGCCGTGATCGCGCCGGTCCGCTCCGCGCTCTTCGGGTCGCGGCCCGCGCCGATGCCGATGTTGTGCGGCATGATCGTCGCGCCGACCACGTTGTTGTGCCCGTGCACCGCGTCCACGCCGTAGATCAGCGGGATCTGGAAGCGGGTGGTCCGGGTGCGCAGCTGGTAGGCGTCGGTCATCTTCGCCCAGGCGGCCGCCGTGTTGGGGGTGGGGACCGAGCCGCCGCCGGAGAGCAGCGAACCGAGGTCGTAGGCGGCGATGTCACCGGGGGCGCGGAGCGCGTTGCGCTCGGCCTGGGTCATCTGGCCGGCCTTCTCGGCGGGCGACATGCGCCCCAGCAGATCCGCCACCCGCTGCTTCACGGGCAGCTTCGCGTTCTGGTACGGGAGCCCGTGGGCGTCGATGACGACCTGCGGGTTCTCCTTGGGGGCCTTGGCGCCGGTGACGGTCAGCTCCAGCGGGATCGTCTTCGCCCCGGCGGGCTTCGACGCCTTCGCCGTGCGGACGGTGATCCGGTGGGTGGTGCCGGCAGCGGTGCCCGCGGGGAAGGTGTGGCTGCCGGTGACCGGGGTGTAGTCCTTCCCGGCCTCGGCCGTGCCGCCCTTCGTGGTGTACGTGACGGTGACGGGCTCCTCCGTGGGCACGGAGCCGGTCGTGGCGACGGAGAGGCTGATATCGGCACGGTCGCCGTTCTTCACCGGCCGGACCGGCGAGTCGGTGACGACGCTCGCGGTGAGGGCCGGGTCCGCCTTGCCGTACAGCTCGACGGCGTCCATCGCGAACGTGCCGGGCGCGCCGCCGGGCAGGGTGAGGGCGTAACCCCACATCTCGTTGAGGCCGAGGAGCTGGTCGATGCCGCCGACGGGCTGGTAGTCGGCCCGGTAGACGAAGTCGGCGAAGGGGATCTCGACCAGGTGCCAGCCCTCCCAGTCGTCGGTGAAGGAGGTGGTCCACAGCTCGGAAGCGCCGCCGTTCGCGCCGCCGTCCTTGATCTCGAAGTTGATCTTCTTGCCGGAGCCGGGCGGCAGGGGCGCGGTGTTCTGGCCGTACCACCAGAAGCGGACGCCCTGGTGGGCGGTCCAGTCCCGCGGCGGGGTGTCGGCGGCGAACTCGTGGCTGAAGCCGCCGTACGCGCTGATGTCGTAGGAGCCTTCGAGGACGTGTCCGCCCTCGGGGGCGTCCGCGCGTTCGGCCAGCTTCAGCTTCGGGTGGTCGTCCGCGTCGCCGCCCCAGGTGAAGAGGGCGTCGGCGGGCGGCTGACCGCCGAGGGGCACCTCGCCCTCGAAGCGGTCGACGAGGACGGGGGCCGGTTCATCGGCCGCCGCGGCGGGTCCGGTGGCCGATCCGGCGAGCAGGGTGGCCAGCACGGCCACGGCGGCGAGGGCGGCCGTCGCGGTTCTGCTCCGGCCCGTCCGGGGCCGGGGGCGGAGGTGCGGTGTACGGGGCATCTGGGAGCGCTCTCTTCTCGGGTCGGTCGCCCGAACGGGCCGGCGGGTCAGGGCTGTCGGCAGGCCCTACGCGCGCTCGCGGCGGGTGAGGCGGATCGTGTCGCGGTACCACTTGGCGCTGTCCTTGAGTGTGCGGACCTGGGTGTCGTAGTCCACCCGGACGATGCCGAACCGCTTGTCGTAGCCGTACGCCCACTCGAAGTTGTCCAGCAGCGACCAGGCGAAGTAGCCCCGGACGTCGGCCCCTTGCGCGCGGGCGGCGACGACTGCGGCGATGTGGTCGGCGAGGTAGGCCGTGCGGTCGGCGTCGGGGACGGAGCCGTCGGCGGCGACGGTGTCGTCGAAGGCGGCGCCGTTCTCCGTGATGACGGTCGGCAGGGCGTAGTCGCGCTGCAACCGCACGAGCAGGTCGGTGAGTTCGGTGGGGGTGATCTCCCAGTCCATCGCGGTACGGGGCAGGTCGCGCTCCACGACCCGGGTGACGGGGAGGCCGTCGGCCCCGGCGGCCGATCCGTCCTCGGCGACGCCCGAGAACTGCATGCCCCGGTAGAAGTTGACGCCGAGGACGTCGAGCGGGGCGGCGATGGCGGCCAGATCGCCTTCCCTGACCGGGAGTTCGATGTGCTGGGCGGCCAGGTCCGCGACGACGTCCTCGGGGTAGCGGCCGTGGACGAGCGGGTCGAGGTAGAGCCGGGTGCCCATGCCGTCGGCGCGGCGGCACGCCTCGCGGTCGGCCGCGCTGTCGGTCTCGGGGGTGGCGGTGCCCAGGTTGAGGGTGATGCCCAGCTCCAGGGGGTTGCTCCCGGCCGCGTCCCGCAGTGCGCCGGCGACCAGACCGTGGCCCAGGAGCAGATGGTGGACGGCGCCCATGGCGTCGCCGAGGTCGCGGCGGCCGGGGGCGTGCAGGCCGTAGGCGTAACCGAGCATCGCCGAGCACCAGGGCTCGTTCAGCGTGGTCCAGTGCTCGACCCGGTCGCCGAAGGCCTCGTACGCGAGGGCCGCGTACTCCGCGAAGCGCAGGGCGGTGTCCCGCGCGGGCCAGCCGCCCGCGTCCTCCAGCTCCTGCGGCAGGTCCCAGTGGTACAGGGTGATCCAGGGGGTGATCCCGCGCCCCTGCACCTCGTCGATCAGGCGTCTGTAGAAGTCGAGGCCCTTGGCGTTGGCGGGGCCCCGGCCGCCCGGCTGGATGCGGGGCCAGGCGAGCGAGAAGCGGTACGTGTCGATGCCGAGGCCCGCGATCAGCTCCACGTCCTCGGGCATCCGGTGGTAGTGGTCGCAGGCCACATCGCCCCTCTCGCCGCCCTCGACGGCCCCAGGCACCCGGCAGAAGGTGTCCCAGATGGACGGGGTGCGGCCGTCCTCGGCCACGGCTCCCTCGATCTGGTACGAGGAGGTGGCGACGCCCCAGCGGAAGTCGGTCGGGAGCCCTCGCACCGGGGCCGGACGGAGGAGTCGCTGCGGGGTGGGGGCGAGGTTCATCGGGGCTCCGTAGGCGTAGAGACGTGGGCGTAGGCGTACGTGGGCGGCAGGGCGCGGCGCGTGCGGTCAGCGGGCGGCCCCCGGTGTTCCGTGGCGGGTGGTGTGCAGGTGGCAGGCGACCGCGCGGCCGGGTTCGGCGGTGGGCGGGGTCAGCGTCGGGATCTCGGCGGCGCACGGCTCGAAGGCCTTGCCGCAGCGCGGGTGGAAGGCGCAGCCGGTGGGCATCGCGGAGAGGTGGGGCGGGGAGCCGGGGATGCCGGTCAGTTCGCGCCGGGGGCCGTGGAGCGCGGGGAAGGAGTGGAGCAGCCCGTCGCTGTACGGGTGGCGGGGGTCGCGGTAGATCTCCGCCGCACCCGCCTCCTCCACGATGCGGCCCCCGTACATGATCGCGATCCGGTCCGAGAATTCGATCAGGAGGGAGATGTCGTGGGTGATGAACACGACCGAGAAGTTCAGCTGTTCCCTCAACTGGACGAGTCGTCGCAGGATCTGCCGCTGCATGACGACGTCGAGCGCGGTGGTCGGCTCGTCCATGATGACGATCTCGGGTTCCAGGGCGAGCGCCATGGCGATCATCACGCGCTGGCGCATGCCGCCGGAGAGCTGGTGCGGGTAGGCGGCGAGCCGGTCGGCGGAGATGCCGACCAGGCTGAGCAACTCCTCAGCCCTTGCTGTGCGTTGGCGCTTCCTCAGTTCGGGCCGGTGGGCGGCGAGGACGTCGGTGAGCTGGCTGTGGACGGTGTGCACCGGGTTGAGGGAGTTCATCGCCCCCTGGAAGACGATGGACAGCTCCTGCCAGCGGAAGGCGCGCAGCTGGTGCGGGGCGAGGGAGAGGATGTCGACGCGGTCGCCGCCGGGCCGGTGGTAGTGGACCTCTCCCCCGGTGATGACGCCGGGCGGGGACAGCAGCCGGGTCACCGCGTAGGCGAGGGTGGACTTGCCCGAGCCCGACTCGCCCGCGAGGCCGAGGACTTCGCCGCGGTGGAGGGTCAGGTCGATGTCGCGCAGGGCGTGGACGGCGTCTCTGTCGGTGCCGTAGTCGACGTTGAGTCCGCTGATGGTCAGGACCGGCTCGGCGCTCATGGGCGCGGCTCCTTGCTGCTCTGCCCGGGGTGGCCCGCACCGGGGGTCTTCCGGGCCACGGGGGTGAAGCCGACGCGCATCTTGACCTTCCGGGAGGATCCGGTGGCGGTGCGCAGGCGGGGGTTGACGAACTCGTCGATGCCGAAGTTGATGAGGGCGAGCGCGGTGCCCAGCAGGGCGATGCAGAGGCCGGCCGGGACGAACCACCACCAGGCTCCCTGGGCGAGGGCCTGGTTGGACTGGGCCCAGAAGAGCACGGTGCCCCAGTTCCAGTGGGAGATGTCGGCGACGCCGATGAAGGCGAGGGTGATCTCGGTGAGGACCGCGAAGATGACCGTGCCGACGAAGCCGGAGGCGATGACGGCGGTGAGGTTCGGCAGGATCTCGAAGAGGATGATCCGGGGGGTCGACTCGCCCGTGGCGCGGGCGGCCTCCACGTAGTCGCGGCGGCGCAGCGACAGGGTCTGGGCGCGCAGGATCCTCGCTCCCCAGGCCCAGGAGGTCAGGGCGATGGCGACGGCGATGACGATGTCCCCGGTGTCGGGGACGAAGCTCGCGACGATGATGATCAGCGGGAGTCCGGGCAGCACCAGGAAGATGTTGGAGAGCGCGGAGAGGATCTCGTCGACGGCCCCGCCGAGGAATCCGGCGCTGACCCCGATGAGGACGGACAGGGCGGTCGCGATGACGGCGGCCAGCAGCCCGACGACCAGGACGCCCCGGGTGCCGACGAGGATCTGCGAGAAGACGTCCTGCCCGGTGTGCGTGGTGCCGAACCAGTGCTCGCCGGAGGGCGGTTGGAGCAGCTGGTCGCTCATCGCGTCGGGGTCGTACGGGGCGAGCCAGGGCCCGGCGACCGCCAGCAGGACGAAGAACGCCAACAGGATCAGCCCGGTGCGGGTCTTCCCGCCGCGCAGGAACCGGAGCCGGGCCCGGCGGGTGGGCGCCGCGGGCGGGGGTGCGCCGTCGAGGACGGCGACATCGGTGGCGGTGACGGACATGGGGCCTCAGGCCTTCCGGGTACGGGGTCGGGCGGCGCGGACGGCGGGGTCGGGCACGGTCACGCCTCCTTCCGGGTACGGGGGTCGAGGGCGGCGTAGACGAGGTCGGCCAGCAGGTTCGCCGCGAGGACGGAGAGCGTGATGATCAGGAAGACGCCCTGCATCAGGGGGTAGTCCTTGCCGCCGACCGCCTGGAGCAACTGGAAGCCGATGCCCGGGTAGGTGAAGACCATCTCGACGAGCAGGGTGCCGCCGACGATGAAGCCGAGGGAGAGGGCGAAGCCGGAGATGTTGGGGAGTACCGCGTTGCGGGCCGCGTAGCCGAACATCACGCGCCGCTCGGACAGTCCCTTGGCCTGCGCCACCATCACGTAGTCCTCGGAGGAGACGGTGACCATCATGTTGCGCATGCCGAGGATCCAGCCGGCGACCGCGCTGAGGACGATCGTCACGCCGGGCAGGACCGCGTGGTAGAGGGCGCTGGAGATGAACGGCCAGTCGAAGGCCGGGACGAGCGCGTTGTCGTAGCCGCCGGAGTTCGGGAACAGCGACCACTTCTCGGCGAACAGGGCGATGGCGACGAGGCCGAGCCAGAAGTACGGGATGGAGGAGATGAAGGTGGTGACCGGCAGCAGGGAGTCGAGCCAGGAGCCGCGCTTCCAGCCGCTGTAGACGCCGATACCGGTGCCCAGCACGAAGCTGATCAGCGTGGTCATGCCGACCAGGGCCAGGGTCCAGGGCAGGGACTGGCCGATGACCTCACTGACCGGGGTGGGGAAGAAGGTGAAGGAGAGGCCGAGGTCGCCGTCGAGGAGGTGGGCCCAGTAGTCGGTGTACTGCTGCCACATCGACTGCTGCTCGTCGAGGCCGAACAGGGCCTTCAGGGAGTCGATGGCCTTGGTGTCGAGCTGCCCCTGATAGCGGCTGAGGAGGGCCTGGACGGGGTCGCCCGGCATGAGCCTGGGGATGAGGAAGTTGATGGTGATCGCGGCCCACGCGGTGACGGCGTAGAAGGCGAGGCGCTGGAGGATGTACTTCACCGGGTGGCCTCCTTCGTGGCCGGGCCGTTGACGCCGGTGGCGGGCGCGGCCGCGCCGTACGCGGCGGCTCGTCCCGTCGCCGCCCCGTCGTAGAGCCAGCAGGCCGCCCACTGCCCGTCGGGCAGGTCGAAGCGCGGCGGGAGTTCGGTCCGGCAGCGTTCCATCGCCTTGGGGCAGCGGGGGTGGAAGCGGCAGCCGGCGGGCGGGGTGATCAGGGAGGGCGGCTCGCCGGTGCCGGTCTCCTCCTGTTCCTCCTCGGCGACGATCCGGTCGGGGTCGGGTGCGGAGGCGATCAGGAGCTGGGTGTAGGGGTGGGCGGGGTGCTGGGTGACGCGTTCGCTGTCGCCGCCCTCGACGATCCGGCCCGCGTACATCACGAGGGTGGTGTCGGCGAAGTAGCGGGCGGAGGCGATGTCGTGGGTGATGTAGAGGATCGCCAGGTGGAGGCGTTCCTTGAGGTCGCGGAGCAGGTTGAGGACGCCGAGCCGGATCGACACGTCGAGCATCGAGACGGGTTCGTCGGCGAGGAGGACCTGCGGGTCCGCGCCGAGCGCCCGCGCGATCGCGACGCGCTGGCGCTGCCCGCCCGACAGCTCGTGCGGGAACTTGTCCAGGAACTGCTGGGGCGGGGTCAGCTGGACCCGGTTCAGCAGGTCGGCCAGGTTCTGTTCCAGTTCCGCCTCCCCGCTGCCCGCCCGGCCGTGGATCTTCAGGGCGCGGGTCAGGTGGTAGCGCACGGTGTGCACCGGGTTCAGCGAGGCGAAGGGGTCCTGGAAGATCAGCTGGACCCGGCGTACGTAGCGGCGGAAGGACCGGCCGCGACCGGCCACCACCGGCTCGCCGCCCAGCCGTATCTCGCCCGAGGTGAGCGGATGGAGCTGGGCCAGCAGGCGGGCGACGGTGGACTTGCCCGAGCCGGACTCCCCCACCAGGGCCGTGACGGTGCCGCGTCTCAGCCGGAGCGAGACGTCGTCGACGGCGTGGACGCTGCGGCGCCGGCGGGCGAACAGGTCGCGGGCGGTGCGTCGCAGGGGAAAGTGTTTGGTGACTCCGCGCGCTTCGAGCACCACATCGGTGCCGGACGGCACGTGCCCGGGCTGGTCGCTGGTTGTCATGGCCGGTTCTTCCCGTCTTCCCCGTGCCTACTTGGAGGAGGGCTTGAGGTTGAGCACGATCTCCAGCGCGGTGGGTTGGGTGTGCTGCGGCGGGGCGTACGGGTTGGCCTCGGTGGGCCAGCCGATCCAGTTCTTCGTGGAGTACTCGGCTCCGATGGGCGCGGCGGCCGTCGGGATGACGGGCGCCTCCTCGACGAAGATCTTCTGGATGGTGTTGAGGGCCTTCGTCCGGGCCTCGTCCCCGGTGGCGTTGGCGTACTCCTTGAGCGCCGCGGTGGCCTCGGGGCTCTTGAAGCGCCCGAAGTTGCCCTGCTGGGAGCTCTTGCCGATGGGCTGGAGGATCGCCCCGTCCATGATGTTCTGGTACATGTCGTAGGGGGTCGCGCCGCTGTTGGTCCAGTGCAGGGTGGCGTCGAAGTTGCCGTTGGCGACGTCCGCGCCCCAGGCCTCGGCGGTCTGCGTCTTGACCTTGGCGTCGATGCCGAGTTCCTTGATGTTGTCCTTGATGATCGCGAGCCCGGTGATGTAGTCGTTCCAGCCGGCCGGGTCGGTGAAGGTCAGCTTCACCGGCTTGCCGTCCGGGTCCTTCAGCACCCCGCCGCTGAGGGTGAACCCGGCCTCGTCGAGCACCTTCTTGGCCCCGGCGACGTCGGGCTTGGTGGTGGCGTCCCGGTACTCGGGGGCGAGGAAGGGCTCACCGGCGGGGAGCGGGATGCCGGTCGGGTTGGTGATCTCCGGGTAGAGCGTGGCCTGGGCCTGGATGTGGATGGCCTTGCGGTCGACGACCATCGCCATCGCCCTGCGCAGCGCCGGGTTGTCGAAGGGCTTGCGGGCGGTGTTGAACCACAGGCCGTGGATGCCGAGGCCGGAGGGGAACCAGAGCTGGTGGTTCTCGGGGTCCTTGTCGATGAACAGCTGCTTGTGGTTCGGCATGAAGACGAAGGACCACTCGACCTTGCCGGTGGCCAGCGCGGTGGTGGCGGCGCTGTTGTCGTTGTACGCGGTGTAGCGCAGCTCCTTGACCTTCGTGGTGCCGTTCCAGTAGCTCGGCGTCGCGGTCAGGGTGGTGGTCTGCGGGGTGAACGTCTTGAGCTTGTACGGTCCGGAGCCGACCGGGGTGCGGTTGGGCCAGGTCTCCGGGTTCTCGACCTTCTCCCAGATGTGCTTGGGCACGATGAAGGTCTGGATGATCTTGTTCTGGTTGACGAACTGGGACTCCTCGAAGGTCAGCACGACCTTCCCGTCCTCGACCGCGATCCCGTCGAAGGGGATGCCGTTCCAGTTGAGCGCCGAGTGCTTCTTGAGGAGGTTGAAGGTGTACTCCACGTCGGCGGCCGTCAGCGGCTTGCCGTCGGCCCACTTCGCCTTCTCGTCGAGGGTGAAGGTGACCTTGGTGAAGTTGTCCTCCCAGGCCCATTCGGAGGCGAGCCAGGGGTCGGCCTTCTCGGTGGGCTTGATCATGTTCGTCATGGCCAGCGGCTCGTAGATCATGTACCGGTAGCCGAGGACCGCACCCGCCGAGGTGTTGAGGAACGGGTTGCTGTTGTTCGTCTGCGGCCCGTCCGGCTTGCCCAGGGTCAGTACGCCGCCCGCGGCGCCGCCCCCCTTGTTGGCACCCGAGTTGGCGTTCGAGCAACCGGCGGCGAGCGCCACCACGACGGTGGCTGCGGCGACCGCTCTGAGGGTGGTGCGACGGCGTGCGGACATGGCGACTCCAGGAAGGGGCTGCCGGGGTCGGAGAGATCCCGGCGGGCGGAAGGGGGCGAAGCGGGGCGCGGCCGTGCGGCCGGGTCCGTCACGGCGCCGAGTGGCGCACGACCAGTTCGGTGGGCAGCACGGCCGGTCCGTCCGGTACGGGCGTGCCGCCGAGGTGGGAGAGCAGCATTCGGGCCGCCGTCTCGCCCATCCGGCGGGTGGGCTGGCGCACGGTGGTCAGGGGCGGTTCGGTGTGTTCGGCCATCGGGATGTCGTCGAAGCCGACGACGGCGATGTCGTCCGGGACCCGGCGACCGGCGGCCCGCAGGGCGCGGAGCACGCCCGCCGCGCTGATGTCGTTGTGCGCGAAGACGGAGTCGAACGCGACGCCGCGCGCGAGGAGTTCCTCGACGGCGAGCCGCCCGCCGCGTTCGGTGAAGTCTCCTTCGACGACCAGTTCGGTGGGCAGCACGGAACGGAATCCGTCCAGCCGGTCCCGTACACATCCGAAGTTCTGCGGGCCGGTCAGGACCAGGGGCCGGGAGCGTCCGGCGGCGTGCAGGTGGCGGGCCGCGGACGCGCCCCCCTCGTGGTTGGTGGTCACGACGGAGGGGAATTCCGGGTGGTGGCCGCGATCGTCGATGAGCACGATCGGCAGGCCGTCGCGGTGCAGTTCGGTGAGGTGGCCGAGGGTGTTCTCGGGCTCGACGACGACGAGCCCGTCGAAGGCGCGCGCGGACACCTGGCTGGTGAAGCGCTGGACGGACTCGGCCCCGCGGTTGCAGGTGAAGAGCAGCAGCCCGTAGTCGGCGGCCTCGACGGTGTCGACGACGCCCTGGAGCAGTTCGCCCATCCACGGCCAGGTCAGCGAGGGCACGAGCATGCCGACCGTACGGCTGGAACCGCGGGCGAGACCGACGGCTCCGGAGCTGGGTACGTAGCCGAGCTGTGCGATCACTTCACGAACACGGGCCGCTGTGGAGCGGTCCACCTCGCCCTTGGTGTTGATGACCCGCGACACGGTCGTCTTGCTGACGCCGGCCTCACGGGCGACATCGGCGATGGTGACACGCATCCGGGCCTCCACGGGACCAGGCAGGGGTGGGGGAACGAGCAGGTGGGAGCAGGGTGGGGCAGTGCGGCGGGCAGGGCTGCGGCACGTCCGCCGACGCGTTCGGTACCGGTTCCGGAACCGGTACCGGCGTTGCGGCTGGAGTTAACCGCGCCGATACGGGGCCGTCAATACTTCACGCCGAGATTGGTCCGGACCCATCTGCCCACCTGGCAGGGAGTGTTGTGCGTTCACCTCTTGAACGCGCGAGAGCCGCCACCCGGTGACGGGCGGCGGCTCTCGCGCGGGTACGTTCCCGGCGGGCTACTCCGTGGGCTCGACGCCCGCGCGCAGCAGGCCGTAGGTGTACGCGTCCTCCAATGCCTGCCAGGAGGCGGCGATGACGTTCTCGGCGACCCCCACGGTCGCCCAGTCGCCGGTGCCGTCACCCGTGGTGATGAGCACGCGGGTGGTGGACTCGGTGCCCGTGCGGCCCTCCAGGATGCGGACCTTGTAGTCGACCAGCTCCAGCTTGGCGAGCTGCGGGTAGATCCGCTCCAGGGCGACGCGCAGGGCCCGGTCCAGGGCGTTGACCGGGCCGTTGCCCTCGGCGGTGGCGACGATCCGCTCGCCCTTGGCCCAGAGTTTCACGGTGGCCTCGTTGGCGTGGGTGCCGTCGGGGCGGTCCTCGACGATCGCCCGCCAGGACTCCGTACGGAAGTAGCGCCGGGCCCGGCCCTCGACCTCGCCGCGCAGCAGCAGTTCGAAGGAGGCGTCGGCGGCCTCGTAGGTGTAGCCCTGGAGTTCGCGTTCCTTGACCCGCTCCACGACCCGGCCGACCAGGGCTCGGTCGTCACCGAGGTCGATGCCGAGCTCCTTGCCCTTCAGCTCGATGGAGGCACGGCCCGCCATGTCGGAGACCAGCATCCGCATGGTGTTGCCGACCAGCTCGGGGTCGATGTGCTGGTAGAGGTCGGGGTCGACCTTGATCGCGGAGGCGTGCAGCCCGGCCTTGTGGGCGAAGGCCGAGACACCCACGTACGGCTGGTGGGTGGAGGGGGTGAGGTTGACGACCTCGGCGATGGCGTGCGAGATGCGGGTCATCTCGGCGAGCGCGCCCTCGGGCAGCACCCTCATGCCGTACTTGAGTTCCAGGGCGGCGACGACCGGGAAGAGGTTGGCGTTGCCGACCCGCTCGCCGTAGCCGTTGGCCGTGCACTGGACGTGGGTGGCGCCGGCGTCCACGGCGGCCAGGGTGTTGGCGACGGCGCAGCCGGTGTCGTCCTGGGCGTGGATGCCGAGGCGGGCGCCGGTGTCGGCGACGACGGTGGAGACGACGGCCTGGACCTGGGCGGGGAGCATGCCGCCGTTGGTGTCGCAGAGGATGACGACCTCGGCGCCCGCCTCGTACGCGGTGCGGACCACGGACTTCGCGTACTCGGCGTTGGCGCGGTAGCCGTCGAAGAAGTGCTCGCAGTCCACGAAGACCCGGCGGCCCTGCTCGCGGAGGTGGGAGACGGTGTCGCGGACCATCTCCAGGTTCTCCTCCAGGGTGGTGCGCAGGGCCAGCTCCACATGCCGGTCGTGCGCCTTGGCCACCAGCGTGATCACGGGGGCGCCGGAGCTCAGGAGCGCCTTCACCTGGGGGTCCTCGGCCGCGCTGCCGCCGGCCCTGCGGGTGGCGCCGAACGCCACGAGCTGGGCGTTCTCGAACGTGATCTCCTGCTGGGCGCGGGCGAAGAACTCCGTGTCGCGCGGGTTGGCCCCCGGCCAGCCGCCCTCGATGTACCCCACACCGAAGGTGTCCAGATGACGGGCGATGGTCAGCTTGTCGGCGACCGTCAGGTTGATGCCCTCACGCTGAGCACCGTCGCGCAGTGTGGTGTCGAAGACATGGAAACTGTCGTCGGTGGCGTTGGCCTTGGTGGTCATGCTGATCTGACTCCTGTCGGATGAGTGGATCCGGACGATCGGGCTCCACTTGCCCCCATCATCTCGCGCGCTCCGCCCAGCCCGGGTGCGGGCCGGAAAACGAAAAAACCCCTCGCGGGTGCGAGAGGTCTGCGCGCGGGTCTGGGGCACGATGGCCGCGCCGTACAGGGTGGTACGGGGCGGTCACTGCGGACCGGCGCGCCTGCTGCCAATAATCATGACGAACGAGGACACGGAGGCAGTCTCGCACAGCGACGGCCCCGTGACTGCGGTGTCTCAGGATGCGGTCGTGACGCTGGTCGCATCGCTCAGTGAGCGCCCCGTGCCAGCGTCTCGTCCAGGAACTCCGCCGCCTGCGTCAGCACCTGCTCGCGGCCCGTCCCCGGGATCCCGACGGTCACATGGATGCTGAACCCGTCGAGCAGCGCCCGCAGCCGGGCGGCGAACCGGTCGGCGTCCACCGGCCGGAACTCGCCGCGCGAGACCCCCTCGGCGAGCAGCGCCACCAGGTCACGGTGCCAGACGCCCTCGATCGCGGCCTGCCGGGAGCGGGCGTCGTCGTCGGCGTTCTGCGAGCGGCCCCAGACCTCCAGCCAGAGCGTCCAGTGGGGGTCGCGGTGCCCGGCGGGCAGGTAGAGGTCGATGTACGCGTCCAGCCGCTCGCGGGCCGTCCCCGGCCGGGCGAGCAGGGCGCCGCGCTCGGCCCCGAGGCGCCGCTCGCTCCACTCCAGGGTCTGGAGGAGCAGTTCGTCCTTGGTGCGGAAGTAGTAGAGGAGGTGCCCGCTGCTCATCCCCACCTCCCGCCCCAGCCCGGCCATGGTCAGCCCGTCGAGGCCGCGCTCGGCGACGGTGGCCATGGCGGCGGCGAGGACGTCATCGCGGGGCGGGGCGGCGTGGTGGGTACGGCGGGGGGCGCGGGTCATGGGTTCGCTCGGACCTTCGGCTGCTGCTGGGTGATGCAGTGGATGCCTCCACCGCCGGCAAAGATCGTACGGGCGTCGACCGGCGTCACCGTACGGTCCGGGAAGAGGCCCCGGAAGATCGCGGCGGCCTCTTCGTCGCGCGGGTCGTCGAAGGCGCAGAGGATCACGGCGTCGTTGCAGAGGTAGTGGTTGATGTAGGAGTAGTCGACCCATTGCCCGTCCTCGTCGCGGAGCACGGTGGGCGCGGGCACCTCGACGACCTCCAGAGGGCGCCCCCTGGCGTCGGTGGCGGCCCGGAGGATCGCCAGATTCTCCCGGGTGACCTCGTGGTCGGGGTGGGCCGGGTCCGGCTGGACGTGGGCGAGCACGGTGCCCGGGCGGGCGAAGGCGGCGACGATGTCGACATGGCCGAGCGTGCCGTACGTCCCGTAGTCGCCGGTCAGCCCCCGGGGCAGCCAGATGGCCTTCTCGGTGCCGAGGCGGGCGTGGACCTCCGCCTCGACCTGCTCCCGAGTCCAGCCGGGGTTGCGTTCCGCGCCGAGCTGGACGGTCTCGGTGAGCAGGACGGTGCCTTCGCCGTCCACGTGGATCGCGCCGCCCTCGTTGACGAGCGGGGAGCTGTGGGCGGGGGCCGCGGCCAGCTCGGCGACGGCCCGGGCGATGTGCTGGTCGTGCTCCCAGCGGGCCCAGCCCTGGGCGCCCCAGCCGTTGAACGTCCAGTCGACGGCGGCGAGCGTCCGGCCGTCGGTGACGAAGGTGGGGCCGATGTCCCGCATCCAGGCGTCGTCGAGCGGCCGCACGACCAGCTCCACGTCCGGCCCGAGCAGCGCCGCCGCCCCCTCCTCCTGACCGGGCCCGACGACCACGGTCACCGGCTCGAAGCGCCGCACGGCCCGAGCGACACCGGCCCAGGCGCGGCGGGCCTCGTCCAGCTCGGCGTCGGAGGCGAAGGTGGGGTTGGGCCCCGGCCAGGCCATCCAGGTGCGCTCGTGGGGGCCCCACTCGGGGGGCATACGGAAGGGGGCGGGGGCGACGGGCATGGGGGCTCCTGAGCGAGGGGGTTAGAGTGTCACTCTAACGGTGCTCCGAAGCGGCAGGAAAGTTTCGGCCCAATCTTTTAGAGCGACGCTCTATTCCTCGGGCAGGAAAAAGGCCGCACCGGCGACAAGACGGGTGCGGCCCGATCCCTGGGCGGGAGCCCGGACGAGAGCCCTAGGTGTATTGACCCGCAGGGTTGTTGACGCGGGTGATCGGGGGCTGGCCTCCGAGTGCGGTGTGGCAGCGGTGGTGGTTGTAGGTGTGGAGGAAGTCTGCCAGGGCCTGGGTCCGCTCCTCGTTCGAG